>CAZMDP010000021.1:0-10405 GCA_964565015.1 uncultured Prolixibacteraceae bacterium
CACCACTGTCGGCGGAAGTTTCAGTTCGCTGTATGTAAATGAGGTGTAACTCAACCCGAAACCAAACGGGAACAAAGGATGCCCCGTAAAATAACGGTAGGAGCGCTCCTTCATGTCGTATTCATCAAATGGGGGCAACTGATCGACCGATTTATAGTAGGTAACCGGAAGCCTTCCTGCAGGGTTATAATCGCCCATCAGAACATCGGCGACGGCATTTCCTCCTTCCTGTCCCGGATAGCCCGCTGAAAGAATGGCATCAATATTTTCGGCTGCATAATTTACCGAAAGGGCACTCCCATTGAGTAGGACAAGAATTATGGGCTTGCCGGTTTTATGAATGGTTTTCATCAGTTCTTCCTGTACACGCGGAAGGTTAAGATGGGTGCGGTCGCCGCCTTCAAACCCGTCAACCTTTATGGGCATTTCTTCCCCTTCGAGCCGTTGCGACAAACCAAGTACGAGCACTACTACATCGGCCTGATTTGCTATTTCAACAGCTTTGCCAATCATATCGTTTTCGGGCATGGCCCATAGCAAGCGCGCATCTCCGTCACCATGCCAGTTTTTGTATTCATAAACCACTTTGTACTTTTTTCCGGCTTCGAGGAACATGGCTTTTTCGTGATGGAAAGCATGATGTTCCGAATTTTGCGACAGGATTTTTTCTCCCTCAAACCACACAGTCAGGGTTGGCATTCCCCAGCTGCCTATGTGGTACGTTCCGGTAACAGGAGGCATCAGGTAACCTGTCCACCTGATGCTGAAATTGTCGTCGGGCAGTTCGGGCGCGGGCGAGTGCGATTCCCAGTAAAAATCAATATTATCATCAATTCGGATAAAAGCTGGTTTGCCTTCCAGCTCGGCATTGGCAAAATACTCCCCTTTTAATCCCTGACGGCCATCGTCGGTTTGAAAATAGACCGATGGTATGGGATGCAGGTTATGTACCTCATCTGCCAGATGGCTCCCTTCGGCATACAAAATTTTTGTTTTAGGCTCCAATTTATTTCTCAGTCCTTGCAACACAGTTACCGGTTTTTTAGGTATGCCGTTATAATTTCCGAGCAAAGCTTCCCAGTTATCGGCATTGGGCCCAATAACGGCAATGGTTTTCACATCGCGCGAAAGGGGAAGAAGGTTATTTTCATTTTTCAGCAATACAATACTTTTTTGTGCTGCCTCGCGGGCAAGGGTATTATGCTTGTCGGCAGTGTTTACACTGAACGGAATCTGTGCATATGGAACTTTTTCTTCCGGATCGAACATACCGAGCCTGAACCTGGCTTCGAAAAGCCTGCTCACGGCCACATCAATATCTTTTTCTTCGATAATCCCTCGTTTAATAGCTTCCCCCAGATGTGGGTAAGAACTGCCGCAATTGAGGTCGGTGCCGGCTTTTACAGCAACTGCCGAAGCCTCGGCTGCATCGGCCGAATATCCCTGAAATTTAAAAAAATCGCTGATGGCCCAGCAATCGGAAACTATATAACCGTTAAAACCCCAATCCTCGCGCAATATCCGGTATAGATAAGGATTAGCGCAGGCCGGATGGTCGCGGAACTGGTTATAGGCACACATAACCGAAAAGGCTTTCCCGTCAACAATAAGTTTCCTGAATGCGGGAAGATAGGTTTCATACAGGTCGCGTTCGCTCACCCGCGCATTGAACTCATGCCTTAAAGGCTCAGGCCCCGAATGAACGGCATAATGTTTTGCAGTTGCCACAACCTTTAGATAGTTTGGATCGTCGCCCTGCAAGCCTTTAACGAACTCGGCACCCATCACCCCGGTCAGGAAAGGATCTTCGCCATAGGTTTCGTGCCCCCGGCCCCAGCGCGGGTCTCTGAAAATATTGATGTTGGGCGACCAGAATGTGAGCCCCTGGTAAATTCCACGTTTCCCGCGTCTTACAAACTCATGGTGTTTTGCGCGCGCTTCGTCCGATATTACCGATGCAACCCTGTACATCAGGTCTTTGTCCCACGACCCGGCAATGGTAATCGATTGCGGGAAAACCGTGGCATATCCGGCCCTTGCCACTCCGTGCAAACATTCGTTCCACCAATTGTATCCGGGTACGCCAAGCCTGTCGATGGCCGGGGCGTCGTAAACCATCTGGGCAATCTTTTCTTCCAGTGTCATCTCCGAAACCAACAACGATACACGCTCTTCGATGGGGAGGTTGGTATCATGGTATAAAAATATTCCGGATGATTGGGCAAAGATTAAACCTTGAAATCCTAATGCTAATGCAAGAATGATAAAAATCCTTTTCATGGTTACTGTTCTGTTCTGGTTTGTTTGTAAAAATAGCAAAGAAATCAAATTTTAAAGTAGTTAAATCAAAGCATAGGGTTACTGAACTTACTTTTTTATCGAAACTTTATATTCATTTCATCCATAAACCCTATTTTTACCAACATCAACGATGAAATTGACAAACTATGAACGAACATTTTATCCGGTACGAAAACTTGCTTCTCGACATCGATAAGCAGGTAAAAAGGCTCGAAAGTATGCACAAACCACACCTCCAGTGCCGGATGGGTTGCGATTTCTGCTGTATGGATTACAGTGTTTTTCCGGTTGAATTTTTTGCCATTCTGAATAAACTGAAAGGAACAGAACTAAGGTTCAACGAAAATGCCGCCGATGACGAATGTGTTTTTCTGGTCAACCATGCCTGCATGATCTATGGCTTCAGGCCTGTAATATGCCGCACCCACGGTTTGCCCCTGCTATATATGAACGACTCGGGCGAATGGGAACTTTCGGTCTGCGAACTGAACTTTACCGATTTCGAGGAGGATTTTCACAGCGAAAACACTTTTGCACAAGACCGGTTCAACAGCAAACTGTTTATGCTGAACAAATCGTTCATCACACTCGAAGGATTTAACCATTTCAGCGAGTTTGATCTGGTTCCTTTGAGAAATTTAAAAGAATATTTTTAAGTTTATTTCACATTATTGATCTGAATATCTAATTTTAATGGCATTTGAAGACCCAATAATTTAAAAGCATGAAATTCGAATGGGATGATAATAAAAATCAATTAAATATTACAAAGCATGGTATTGATTTCAATGATGCTAAAAGAGTCTTTGAAGATAACAAAAGGTTATCGTCTGAGGACAATCGTAAAAATTACGGTGAAAAGAGGTGGATTACAATTGGGAAACTAAAGAGTGTTTTAATAGTTGTAGTTTATACCCACAAAACCGATGTTATCAGAATAATTTCAGCAAGGCTTGCAAGTAAGAAAGAGAGAGAAAAATACAATGTAAAACCTGGTTACAATGAAAACAATTAAGAAAATTCCAGTTAGGGAAGCAATACAATTAGCAAAACTGAATAAGTTAAAATCAAATATGCACATTGATTTTGAAAGTCAAAAAATAGAGGCGTTGGATGCCATTTTATTAAACCGATATGGATTTGAGGTACCTGAAGGGTCAATTTTATACGACGAAGATCAAATTGATTTTTCTGATATTCCTGAAATTACAGATGACGACCTAGCCTCCGGAAAAATTAATTGGGCAATTAATGCAAATATTGTCTTAGATCAAGAAATTAAAGAATGGATAGTCAGAGAGAATATCAACATTAATGAATTTGCTTCAAAACTGATCCGTAATTTTTATGAAAATATAAAAAATCTACCTAAAAATGTTGCATTATAATCGAAAAGCATGAGAAAGCATAAGTTATACATTTGCCTCTTATTTATCGGTATTTCATATACTTTGTCAGGCCAGCAAACCATTATTCAATACCTTTCAGGGACCGGGAGCGACAGCACCGTCGATTGGGAATTTTTCTGCACCGACGGGCGGCAATCGGGCTACTGGACAACCATTCCCGTACCCTCGTGCTGGGAACTTCAGGGATTTGGGACCTATAACTATGGCCACGACAAATACGAAGACCGTGGAATGGAAAAAGGATTATACCGTCATCGTTTTGATGTCCCATCCCAATGGAAGGATAAAACCGTTAACCTGGTTTTCGAAGGTTCGATGACCGATACCGAAGTGAAAATCAACGGCAAAAGTGCAGGGCCCATCCATCGGGGCGCTTTTTACCGGTTTTCGTACGATATTTCGTCGCTGTTGCGTTTCGGAAGGGAAAACCTGCTCGAAGTTACTGTAGCCAAACACTCGGCCAACGAGTCGGTAAACGAAGCCGAACGCAAAGCTGATTACTGGATTTTCGGCGGCATTTTCAGGCCGGTTTTCCTCGAAGTGAAGCCGAAAGAACATATCGAAAGGATTGCCCTCGATGCACGCGCCGATGGCTCAATTACTGCAGATGTGTTTTTGAAAAACATAACAAAAGCAAACCGTCTTACCGCTCAGGTATTTACCCTCGATGGAAGAAACGTGGGAGACCCGTTCAACGTAACGATTAATAAATCAACTACATCGGCACAACTTGCCACTTTAATTACCGGTATAAAAACCTGGACGCCCGAATTTCCAAACCTTTACATAGTGGAAATTTCGCTTTGCGGGAACGATAAAATTTTGCATACCATATCCGAAAGGTTTGGGTTCCGTACGGTCGAGCTTCGCCAGAATGACGGCTTTTATGTTAACGGGGTAAAAATTAAATTCAAGGGGGTAAACCGCCATTCGTTCTGGCCAACCACTGGCCGCACCCTGAGCAAGCAGCACAGCATAAACGACGTGAAACTGATCAAAGAAATGAACATGAATGCGGTGCGTATGTCGCACTATCCGCCCGACAAACATTTCCTCGATGTGTGCGATTCACTGGGGCTTTTCGTGCTGAACGAACTTGCCGGATGGCAGGCTGCTTACGATACGCCTTCCGGTTCGGTACTGGCACAATCGATGCTGAAACGCGACGTCAACCATCCTTCGATCGTTATGTGGGACAATGGCAACGAAGGGGGCTGGAATACCGAACTCGACCATTGGTTCGATGAACTCGACCCGCAAAAACGGCCACTTATTCACCCGTGGGATATTTTCAGGGGAACCGACACACAACATTACAAAGATTATGACTATGGAACCGGTACCCACCAGCATGGGCGCCATGTTGTTTTTCCCACAGAGTTCCTGCATGGCCTTTACGACGGGGGTCATGGCGCCGGACTTGAAGATTACTGGAACCAGATGTGGCTCAACCCTTTGTCGGCAGGCGGCTTTTTGTGGGTCTTTGCCGACGAAGGCGTGGTACGTACCGATCGGAACGGCGAAATCGATACCGACGGCAACCATGCCCCCGACGGCATTTTAGGCCCTTTTCACCAGAAAGAGGGAAGTTTTTACACCATTCGCGAAATATGGGCGCCGGTTTATTTCGAAAGGCGGATCATTACGCCCGCTTTCGATGGTATTTTTAATATCGAAAACCGTTACCATTATACCAACCTGAACCAGTGTTCTTTCAAGTGGGAACTTGAAAAGCTTAGTCTTGACCCCAATCAATCTTTGCAGGCTTTTAAAGGCATCATATTACCACCCGAAATTAAACCCGGACATAAAGGCACCCTGAAGGTTGAACTGCCTGATGATTTTTACGATTACGATGTGCTTTACATAACAGCATTCGACCCGCACGGCGAGGAAATCTATACCTGGAGCTGGCCGGTTTGCACCCCTGCCGAATATGCTTCGGCCATTATTGATATGGCAGGCAACGAAACGCCGCAAATAGAAGAAACCGATACGGAAATAAAACTAAGTTCCAATGGCATAACGGTTACTTTCAGTAAAGCAAACGGCATGTTGGTATCGGTTTCGAATCCCGAAGGACGGGTTGGTTTTTGCAATGGGCCTGTTCCGGCCGAGGGTGAGGCACCGTTCAAATCGGCAAAAGCTTACACAGAAGGCGACAAAGCCGTCGTCGATATGAACTATGGCGGGTATTTCAAAAGTGTGCGCTGGACCATGTACCCTTCGGGGTGGCTCCAGTTGCAACTGGAATATCTGCCTGCATACGAGTCCACCACCATGGGTGTGTCGTTCGACTTTCCAGGGGAAGAAGTGAAAGGAATGCGGTGGATCGGCGCCGGGCCTTACCGGGTGTGGAAAAACAGGTTGAAAGGCACTACTTTCGGGGTTTGGGAAAAGGAATACAACAATACCGTAACCGGCGAGGGTGAGCTGATTTATCCCGAATTTAAAGGTTACCACAAAGATTTTTATGCGGTCGGAGTACAAGGCCACAAGCAATCTTTCACCATTGTTTGTGCGAGCCCCGATGTATTTTTGCGCATGCTTACACCCGAACCGCCCAAAGGTGCCGGCAACCAGAACACTACACCGGTTTTCCCAACGGGCGACATTTCGTTTCTTCATGGAATCAGCCCCATCGGTACCAAATTTACACAACCCGAAGTACTGGGCCCCATGAGCCAGAAAAACAAATTCTATACACAAGGGCGTAAATTCACCAAAGAACTCGATCTGTGGTTCGATTTCAGGGTTAAGCCTTAATTTTGGAAAAAGCAGAAACATTCAAAATAAATAAAATGATTACACGAAGGAACATGCTTAAAACCATTGGCGTGGCAGCGGTTGGAACGGCCATTGCACCGGCCATATCGATGCCGGTAAAGCGAAAGGAACATAAAATCCTGTTCTGTCTCAATGTAAGTACCATTCGCGGGCAGAACACAGGTTTTCTGAAAGAATTCGAGATCACTGCAAAGGCAGGTTATTCGGGAATCGAAATCTGGATTGACCCTTTACAGAAATACGTCGAAGGAGGAGGTTCGCTGAAAGACCTGGCAAAAAAAACCAATGATTTGGGATTGACCATCGAAAATGCCATAGGTTTTGCCCAATGGATTGTTGACGACGATGGTGTTCGCAAAAATGGGATTGAGCAACTCAAACGCGAAATGGGCATGCTGGCCCTGATTGGTTGCCGGCGAATTGCCGCCCCTCCCATGGGCGCTCACCAGCAACCCGGCCTGAACCTCGACAAAGCCGGCGAAAGGTACAGGCATATCCTCGAAATCGGCCGTCAGGAAGGGGTAGTTCCCCACCTCGAATTCTGGGGCGCCTCGGCTAACCTTCACAACATGCAACAGGCGCTTTATGTGGCTGCTGCTGCCGACCATCCCGATGCGCGGATTTTGTCGGATGTTTACCACATGTACCGCGGCGGCAGCGGATGGGAAAGCCTGAAACTGATTGCACCAGGGGTTATCGAGGTGTTTCACTTCAACGATTACCCCAATAATCCACCCCGCGAAAAACTTAACGACAGCGACCGTGTTTATCCGGGCGATGGAGTTGCACCCATGAAAAAAATAATAACTGATATGCTCGCCAAAGATGCTCCCGTAGTTTTTTCACTCGAACTTTTTAACCGAAGTTACTGGGAAAACGATGCTTTAATGGTGGCTAAAACCGGTTTGGATAAAATGGTGCGCCTGGTTGAAGATTGCCTCTGATCAGAGGTGGTTGCTGACAACATTTTTAATATCGTGCACCGTTTGCAAACCAACGCCCATCCAGCGGGGTTCACCCTTCTTGAAAAGCATTACCGTAGGCAGGCTGTGTATGCCAAAAGTGTGTGCAATAACAGGATTATGATCCACATTTACTTTCAATACCCGAACCTGACGAATATCTTTTTTGACCGTTTTCAATACGGGCGTCATTAGCTTGCATGGCTCGCACCAATCGGCATAAAAGTCAACCAATACAGGCTTTTCAGAATTGATAAGTGTCTTAAACCGTTCGTTCATCCTGTTTTTTCTTTCTTTTGTTTATAAAGTCCCTTATCAAATCGCCTATAAGGTAACCCATAGCGCCCCCCCACAGCGTACTCCAGTACCAAACCGAACGGATAGGGCAGGTTCCTGATAAGCACCCCACAAAACGCCAATAGAGGAATCCTCCGGTTGCTCCGATTATACCTAAGATTAAAGGAAGTCTGTATTTTATTATAAAGTCTTTCATGTCTTTTTTTGCGCTTTTAACCGTTTTAGATTAGAATAGGTTCATTATCACCGATAAAAAAAAACTATTGCAAATAAACATACCCGATAAACCAATCTTTTTTTTAATTTGCAGAACTGATTTTTAAAAATGTAAAATATTATGAAACAGCTAATTATGGCATTATCCCTATTGGTTTCCGCACAAAGTTTTATACAGCAGGCTGCTGCCGAAGAAAAGTTTTCCCTCAAATTTGAGAAGTATATACTCCCCAATGGTCTCGAAGTAGTTTTGCATCAGGACAAATCGGACCCGGTGGTGGCCATTGCCCTGCAGTACCATGTTGGTTCGAGCCGCGAAGTACCCGGAAAAACGGGTTTTGCCCACCTGTTTGAACACATGATGTTCCAGGAATCGGAAAACGTGCCGCAGGACCAGTTCTTCCGGAAAATACAGAACGCCGGCGGTACGCTGAACGGCAGTACCAATAAGGATGGCACCAATTATTACCAGATTGTACCGAAAAATGCCATGGAACTGGTGTTGTGGATGGAGTCCGACAGGATGGGCTACCTCATCAATACCGTTACGCAATCGGCGTTTGCCAACCAGCAGAACGTGGTACAGAACGAAAAGCGGCAAAATTACGATAACCGGCCATACGGCCATCAGGGCTATGTTATGGATAAAAACTTCTATCCCGAAGGCCATCCGTATAGCTGGCAAACCATAGGGGTTATGCAGGACCTTTTTAATGCCACCATCGACGATGTAAAGGAGTTTCATGCCAAATACTACGTGCCCAACAATGCCACGCTGGTTATTGCCGGCGATTTTGAAATAGCCGAGGCAAAAAAACTGGTGGCAAAATATTTCGGCGAAATTCCCCGCGGAAAAGATGTTCCCGACATGAAACCCATCCCGGTAACCATCGAAAAAATAAAAAAACTCTACCACGAAGATAATTTTGCCACTACCCCGCAACTAACCATGGCGTGGCCAACCGTTGAACAATACCACCCCGACAGCTACGCCCTCAATTTTCTGGCGCAACTGCTCAGCAACGGGAAAAAAGCGCCATTATACAAGGTTTTGGTTCGCGACAAACAGCTCACCTCGCGGGTGGGTGTTTTCAACCAATCGCAGGAGCTTGGCGGGAGGTTTCAGGTTTCGGTCAATGCCAACAGCCGTGTTTCGCTGGCCGATGTGGAAAAAGCCATCTTCGAGGGTTTTGAACTTTTCGAGAAAGAGGGTTTGACCGAAAATGACCTGGAACGCATAAAAGCAGGTATGGAAACCAGTATCTACAACCAGTTGAACTCTGTATATACCAAAGCCATCCAGATTGCGCGCTACAACGAGTTTGCGGGCGATCCGGGACAGGCCGCAAAAGACCTCGAAGCCATAAAAGCGGTAACCATCGACGATGTGAAAAGGGTTTACAACAAATATATCCGCAACAAAAATTATGTGGCCACCAGCTTTGTCCCGAAAGGACAGGTTAATCTGGTTGCCGAAAACAGCGTTAAGGCCGATGTGGTTGAAGAAAGCATAACCGAAGCGCTCGAAGTAATCCACACGGGTGATGACGAGGTTGCCGGAATCAGGAAAACCCCTTCGCTCATCGACCGCTCGGTGGAGCCGGCAATGGGCCCCGATCCATCAGTAACATTGCCCAAGGTATGGTCGGCAAGCCTGAAAAACGGCATCGGGGTATGGGGCATCAAACAAAGCGAACTGCCCCTGGTACAATATACCCTGGTAATTGACGGCGGCCACCTGCTCGACCCGGTCGAAAAGTCGGGCGTTGCATCTTTCCTGGCCGATATGATGATGGAAGGCACCAAAAACCGCACCCCCGAAGAACTTGAAGAACTCATTGAACTGCTCGGCGCCCGCATTTCGGTTAATGCCGGAATAGAAAACATCACCATCAGTGTAAATACATTGGCCAGAAATTTCGAAAAAACCATGTCAATTGTTGAAGAAATACTGCTCGAACCCCGTTGGGACGAAGAACAGTTTAACCTGATCAAACTTCGCACCCTCAATAACCTGAAGCGCAACCAGGCAAACCCCACCTGGCTGGCGGCATCGGCGTTCAGGAAACTGGTTTACGGCGAGGGGCACATACTGGCCACCGAACCACAGGGAACGGTCGAAACGGTCGAAAAAATCACCATGGATGACCTGAAGGCATTTTATGCAAAAAATTTTTCGCCCAGACTGGCCAGGCTACATATAGCCGGCGATGTGGACAAAAAACGGGTAATGGGCGCTGCAAAGAGCCTTGCTGCAAGGTGGAAACCTTTCGATGTGGCTATACCCGAAATCAAAATTCCGGCACCACCTGCAGAACCCAGAATTTATTTTGTTGACGTTCCGGGCGCAAAACAATCGGTCATTCAGGTTGGCGGCCCTGCTATGGCGCAAACAAGCCCCGATTATTTTCCGGCAACCGTTGTCAACGATAA
>CAZMDP010000022.1:0-10303 GCA_964565015.1 uncultured Prolixibacteraceae bacterium
AATATCGATAAGCCGGAACAGCGGTACCAATGCATTGTAGAGGGACATTTGTCCTTCGGGGATCTCTTTTTTTTGCAAAATGCTGCCGGTAAACCACCACCCAAAAATTCCGATAAAATTGAAATAATTCAGCTTTACCACTTCAAACTGGTTCGCTTCCATCAATTGGGATAGCGATTTTCGGGTAAACCGCAGATAGTGCCCCAGAGAGCGGTCGAACTGGTTAAACAGCGCCTGAAATGCCGGAACCAGTATTATCAGCGTTCCTCCGGGTTTAAGCAGTTTTTTGCAGTTTTGCAGTGCCAGGTGGCGGTTTTCGATGTGTTCGATTACGTTTAGGGCAAAAACCGTATCGAATTTATTGAACAGGTGCCCGAACCTGCTTTCAAAATTTTTGTCGGTAATATCCATTTGAATTACCTGGTTAAGGTTTTTATTACCGCCCAATCTGTTCCTGATGATTTCGCAGTATTCTTCGTGAAGCTCGGTAATGGTGAGGCTTTTCCCATCGTTGAGCACCTGGGCCGAAATGTTGCCTATGCCGCCGCCAATCTCGAGTATTTCTCCCTGGCAATAGGGTGCAATGGTTTCATACATCCACTGGTTGAATTTATCGGCCGATGAAATGGTATCGAGGGTTGAATACCCATACTGATCATTAATCCCGGTATTTTGGTTTATCGGGCCCATAAATTGTATTTAAGAATGCACCAAATAGCCTGCACGCCGTCTTTCCAATTGATTTTTTTCCCTTCGGCATAGGTCCTTCCGTAGTATGAAATGCCCACCTCATATATCCTGATTTCGGGGATTCGGGCAATTTTTGCCGTTACTTCGGGCTCAAAACCGAACCGGTTTTCGTGCAGGTCGATGCTTTTGATTATTTCTGCTTTGAATAATTTGTAGCAGGTTTCCATATCGGTGAGGTTCAGGTTCGAAAACATGTTCGAAATGAACGTGAGAAATTTATTGCCGATGGAGTGCCAGAAAAACAAAATGCGGTGCGGGTTGCCTCCCATAAACCTTGATCCGTAAACTACCTCGGCATTTCCTTCGGCGATAGGTTTCAGCAGCAGGTTGTATTCGCGGGGGTCGTATTCCAGGTCGGCATCCTGAATAATAACGTAGTGGCCCGTAGCTTCCTGTATCCCCCTGCGCAAAGCCGCACCTTTCCCCATATTTACGGGTTGTTCGAACAGCTTCATGGTAATTTCGGGGTGCCTTCCCATATATGACCTGATAACCTGTACCGACTTATCGGTCGAACAATCGTTTACCAGGATTATCTCTTTACCGAAACCGTAATCCAATTCCACATCAATAACCCTGTCGAGAATGGCCTCAATGGTTTTTTCCTCGTTGTAAACGGGAATAACTATAGATAACACTAAATTTCGCTGCATTAAGTTCAATTTGTTGAAGGCTCAAAGATAAACCAAAACAATAAATAATTTACCCGTAACCCGATGTACCTGTTATCTGATTTTTAAGAGATAGTTATTCTTAAGTGACTGTTTTCGGGTGTTTGGCATCAGAAACCTGGGTTTGATGCGGTTCATTCCTGCCTGGGGTATGGGGTAAATGGTTTCTATCGACGGAACAATCTGTTTTACCACATCCAGCCCCAGGCTGTCGGTATATACCCAGCTATCCTCTTTTTTTACAAATTCATAAAAATTTTCCCATGTCGAGATATTCTCGACCGGAGTTTTTGCCCAGAAATAGAGTTCGTATTCTTCGAGGTGAAGGTTTATCAGTAAGCCTTTGTCGGTCCGTGATTTCTCATAAATTGCAAGTGCCTGCCTGGCCCCCTGGTAGCTGAAAAGATGGGGAAGCAACTGAATATTGAGGAAAACATTTATTGTTGCTATGGCCAGTACCGAATATGCTATTGCCCTCATTTCGCTGTTGATTACAGATTTTCGCAAAAACGCTATAATAAAAATCCCCGTTGCCAATAGTAATCCGGGAAACCATAAATTGGATAGGTTGTCGATGTAAAGCAGAAAAAGAAAGAGCACAAATAATAAAATAAGTACCGGTATCTGTATTTTTATGAGCGTTTTCCATAATTCTCTGGCCTGAATAATCCTCCCCGATGCTATTGCCACCAACGAAGGTATCATCATCAACATATAGTTTGGAGCCTTGCCCCGTGCCATGCTCAATATAACGAGTGTTAACATGGTGCTGATTAAAAGGGGCGCCGAAAAACTGTTCCGCAAACCTTCCTTTTTCCAGGTTTTAATTTCGAGAAAGAGTCCTGCCAGCACCGGAACCGTCCATGGAAGGAAGGCCCAGAGCAGGTTATGCAGGTAATAAAAATAATCAGTACTCGAACCGGCTACCTTTCCGGTTATTCTCCCGATGTTGTTGTGGATGAAATAAAACTTAATCCCTTCAGATCCAAAATTCTGGTAGAGATGGATCAATGCAGGCGAAATTATCAAAAGGGAGATCACAATTCCAATCAGCCATTTCATGTTGAAAAGCATGCGGAATTCGCGATTAATCAGGAGATAGAATAGAACATACAGGAATGGTACAAATGCACCTATGGGCCCTTTGGTCAGCATGGCAAGTCCGATGGCCACAAATGAAAAGATAAAATTTGCGGTTTTCCCGGTTTTCAGAAATGCGCTCAGTTGCCAGAGCGCAAGGGTCACCATGGCTTGCAGTACGGTATCGGTATGAATGTCGTTCAGATAGAGAAAAAAAATCATGGATGTTCCGGTGAAAAGTGCGGCCAGCTTACCGGCATTTTCTGAATAAATCAGGCTGGCAAGGCGCCATGCAGAATATATCCCTGAAAGGCCGGCCATAAACGGCAATAATTTGAATGCAAAGTTGTAGTTACCGAAAAGGGAAATGCCAATTCCCGAAAGCCAGAACAGGAGGTGGGGTTTCTGGTCGTAGGGTTTACCATTAATAGAAAGGTTCAACCAATTGCCCGATTCGGTCATTTGCCTCGAAATGGCTGCATACAAGCCCGAATCGCCGGTAAGGTCGATAAAAAGTCCGGCTATCCATGCTATAACCAGCAACGTAATAAGCAATATCCAAACCAGCGATTTTTTTGAAAATCCCATAACAAAAAAAGTTCTGAAATTGTCGGGCAAATTAAGCAAATATGTTACAGTTACTTCATAAAGATGGCATTTATTACAGTTCATTCAGGTACTCCTTCATTAAAAATGAGCCATACACATGCCGATAATTAAAAGAAATTCCCATCTTTGAAATGAATTTGGCTTTTGACCGGCTATACCGGCAGGGGTTGCACATCAGTTAAAGATGATTTAACCATTAAAGAAAGATGAAGATTGCCATATTTCCCGGATCGTTCGATCCCTTTACCGTGGGGCACGAATCAATTGTCCGCAGGGCTAGTAAGCTGTTCGACAAGATCATAATCATGATCGGGTACAATTCGAATAAAAAATCGTTTTTCCCACTCGAAAAAAGGGTGAAGTGGATCAATACTG
The DNA here is from genome assembly GCA_964565015.1 of uncultured Prolixibacteraceae bacterium. GTDB lineage: Bacteria > Bacteroidota > Bacteroidia > Bacteroidales > Prolixibacteraceae > UBA1413. The sequence continues at coordinate 3,486 of CAZMDP010000022.1, forward strand.
TTTTTGCCGACGATCCTCAGATTTCGGTAGAGGTGCACGAAGGCCTGACCATTGACTTCTGTAAAAAGATGGGGGCAAAATATATCATTCGCGGCCTGCGTACTTCGGCCGATTTTGAGTTTGAGCGTGCCATTGCCCAGGTAAACAAACAAATGTACCCTGAAATTGAAACTGTTTTCCTGCTTACCATTCCGGAACATACTCCGGTTAATTCAACCATTGTCCGCGATATTATCCTGCATGGGGGCGATGCCAGCCGGTTCCTGCCCAAAAGCCTCAATATGGACGAATTCAAGTACGGTGAGCAATAAAATAGTACTCGCTGTTGGTATTGAAACAATTTTCAAATTCGGCTGACGACAAGGGTTTATTCCCCTTGAGGTAGCCTTTCAGGGTATTTATTTTCAAACCGGTTTTGGTGGTAATAAAATCATACAATTCGTTGGGGCGGGTCCCGTAATAATCGCTGGCGCCCATCCCACATTCAAAAATCACAGTGGGTTTATCTCTTCGGAGTATGTTTTCGGCCCCTTTCAGCACCCCGAATTCGCCGCCTTCCACGTCAATCTTTATCAGGCCTATTACGATTTCTGGTGGTATAACCTCATCCATTGTGCGCATTTCCACTTCAATCTCTTCAATTTCGGGGTTTGCAATATCGTATCTGCGCTTTTTGATGCCACTATATGCAGGAGCGTTTTTTACCAGTTGAAAGGTTGTTTTGCCTTTTTTTTCCGATAAGGCATACGGAAAGAGGGTTGCCTTGCCGGCGTATTTTTTTTGCAGATTCCCGAAAAGATAGGGAATTGGCTCAAAAGCGAAGTGTTTACTGTGGGGCGAAGATTTCAGCATAAGGTCGAGTATCTCGCCTTTGTGGCAGCCCACATCAATGCAGTTTGTTCCGGGTTTAACCACTTTCTTGAGTATTTTCCGGGTAAGCCTGTCGTATTCAAGGTTTTTGGTAAGGTCGAGCCTTAAAAAGATAAGGATAGACCGGATGATTTTTTTCAGGTTCATGATTATAGAATGGTATGTGAATACAAATTTCTAAAAAATCAATCTTCATTTCGTCTGATTTCTGATTGAAAACTCAAACCATCCAGATTTCTTTTTAATTTTCCAAAATGTTTTGCAAGATTTCCTTTACTTTTGGTTTTTTGTAATTTGTCCGATAGTAGTTTGCCGATATTTTCGGTATTCGATTTATCAATAATTATTGTCATGAGATCATATTTTTCCATAGCAAAACTAATTAAAATATTACTAAAGTTGTGTTATCTGAAAATATATGAATATCCCAAACGTTACTCGAATAATGGATTTAAAGTTTTGCTGAATAGTTAAAAATATGGTTATCTTTTGCTTGAAAACTAATATGAATCAGTATGTATTACGTTTCATCGTAATGAAACCTGCATTTGGCAATTAATATTTGATTTTCATTGACCATATAAATCAGCCGGTGCTTTTCATCTATCCTGCGTGACCAAAAACCAGAGTACTTATGCTTTAATGGTTCTGGTTTCCCTATCCCGGTATAAGGGTTTCTCGAAATATCTTTCAGCAAATCATTGATCCTTCGGAGCATTTTCCTGTTGTGGTGTTGCCAGTACAGATAATCCTCCCAGGATTCCTCAACAAATACATACTTCATTCCTCAAGAAGTTCTCTGGTAAATGATTCCCCTTTTTTTAGTTTTTCAATTGCCGAATCGAGTCGTTGCATATTTTTCAGGGAGGATAATTCATGTTGTGTTGCATTAAGGGAGTTATATTCTTGAAGCGACATTATAACAATGCCACTTCCTTTGCCACGATTAATAATTAAAGTTTCAAAGTTTTCGGTAACCCTGTCGAAGTATTTTTTAATATTACTTCTGAAATCGGATATTGTTGTAGTGATCAGCATATCGCAACTATTTGTACATTTTTATGTGCAAATTTATGTACTTTTTTTTATTTGTAAAATATAAAAGGATTCAAATCGTTTCTGAAATTAAAAAAATAAATTCATATTGTGCATCTATGCTTAAATGAACAATTATCTGGGATTTAAATTTATGGTTAGAATCATATCATTCCGATGTTTTATATTGCTGGTTGTTTTTATTACAGGGAAAGTACATTTAACTTATGCCAGCAGGCTCGAAGGTTTCGAACCCGATTATGCCGGGCGGACCATCGAATTTGTTACGTGGACTGATCCGGTATCGAAAACCGAAAAGCAAGCTTTTACGCTCCGGATAGGGCCACAGGGGCGCATTCAGGTCGAGACCGGGGTTACCGAAACCCTGTTCTGCTATGCCGATTTTGATGTTTACCGTGCCAAACTCATCGTAAAACCAGGAGAAACCCTTCGCATCAAGCTTCCGCCCCTGAAAGAAAAAAGTTTTGAGGAGAGTAAAAACCCTTATTTTCAGCCCATTGAGCTGTGGGTGATGGTGCAATCGCTAAACCCCGAAGAACTTAACACCCTTTTTGCCCGCTTCGACCAGCGTTTTTTTGAGCTGAACCAGAAATATTTCAATCAATTGTATTTCAGGCAACAACGTAGTTTTATCGATTCGGTGAAGATACCTCTCGAAAAGGAGTTTGGCGGGGTAAAATCGCCACTGTTCCAATACAACAAAGTGTTACAGTATAAATCGATCGAAGCCGGAATACTTCGTACCGGCCGCGAAAAGCTGCTGGGCAGCCTGAAAGATATGCCCGAACAGGCCTGGAGCCTACCGGTTTTTTCGGAACTTACCGACCGGCTACTGAATAATGCCCTGAGCCTCGAAAGCAAATCAACCAGGGGCGCTGCCATCAGGAGCATGGTAGCCCGGCAGGATCTTTCTGAGTTAATGAAATGGGCGGCTTCATTCACCGGAGCAAAGTCCCCGCTAACCGATCTGCTGGTGGTGAAATTGCTGCACGATGCCTTCTATTCGGGCGATTTTCCGAAAAATGCCATTTTGGCTACCCTTCAGTTGCCCGAGTTTCGGAACCATACGAACCGGACAATCAGGGAAACTGCGCGTTCGGTCGTAAACAAGCTTCAATTTCTTTATCCCGGTACCGATGCCCCCGTTATATGCCTGCCGGGTTTAAAGGGCGATACCATTTGCTCAAAATCAGCCACAAAACCTTATCAATATATCCTGTTTGCCGATCTCGAAATACCGGTTGGACAGGAGCAGGTGAAATACCTTACCGATATACACCAGCGAATTGGCGATAAAGTGGATATCCTGTTGGTTCTGACCCCTGCCAGGCATATCAATAATCAGGAATTTATAAATGCCAACAACATTCCTGGTAGGGTGGTGTTAGATACCCCATCACGGACAACAGGCAGGAAGTTTAACATCCGGTCGTATCCTTCGGCCATATTGATCAACAGGCAGCACAAGGTCGTACTGTCGCCTGCAAAAACTCCGCTCGACGGGTTCGAGCACCAATTGGCGGGGGTAAGGTAACAGAACGGGTAAACTTTGCGGGAATAATTGGATTTAGTCATTGACAATTCTTTCATTTCTGTTAGATTATGTAACTTTCGGGTATTAATTATTTGAAATCATAGGCTATGAAAAATTCTGAAAATCAATCGGATGATAAGTTTAAAGGACTTGTTGACAAAGCCAAAGAGCTGGCCGATAAGGCAGAAGAATTATTTGAGGACGCAGCAGAAAAAGTTCGCAACAGTGAAACCTTAAAAAAGGCAGGAGATTTCATTGAAGAGAAGCTTGAAGAATTCGAAAAAAGCGAGGTAAAAGAGAAACTGAAGAATTTTGCCGATAAAATTGAGGAAAAAGCCGAAGACCTGCTCGAAAAGGCTAAGGTACACGGGAAAAAGTTTGCGGATAAAGCAGAGGATGTTGCCGACAACCTGTCCGACACCCTGAAGGGCCGTAAAAAACAATAATCCCCGACCGGCACCGGTCAGGGATTATAATATCCTGCAAGTTTAATCTACCTCATTTCATTCAGTCGCCTGATCCTTTCGGCGGTTGAGGGATGGGTACTGAAAAGTTTTGAGAAACCACCACCCCTGAACGGATGAACAATAAACATGTGCGAAGTGGCTTCGTTGCCCCTCATGGGTATTTGTTTACTCCAGTTTTCGAGTTTCGAAAGGGCGGAGCTCAGGTACAACGGATTGCCGCTAACCCTGGCGCCGTATGCGTCGGCTTTGTATTCGCGTGTGCGCGAAATAGCCATTCGGATCAGTGTGGCCGCCAGAGGGGCAAGAATTAATGCAAGAAGCAGGAAAAGGGGATTTGAATTCTCGTTGTTGCGGCCCCCTAGTCCAAAATGGGCTGCATAACCCAGGTAGGTGATTGCTCCTGCCAAAGTTGCAGCAATCGTTCCTATCAGAATATCGCGGTTGGCTATATGCCCCAGTTCATGCCCTATGACCCCTGCAAGCTCATTATCGTTCATGCCCTGCACCAGTCCGCGGGTAACGGCTACGGCGGCATTTTCGGGATTACGCCCGGTTGCAAATGCATTGGGTTGCTGCTGGTCAATCATATACACTTTGGGCATGGGCAGACCTGCTTTTGAGGCAAGCCGCTCAACCATCAGGGTAATTTTATGGTTGGGTGGAAGTTCCTGTGCGCGATATGCTTTCAGTACCAGTTTGTCGCTGTAATAATAGCTGATAAAATTTCCGGCACCTGCCAGGCCAAGGGCTAATATGGCACCGTATTTTCCGCCAATTGCTCCCCCAAGCATCATCAACAGCAGGGTGAGAATGGCCATTAATCCGAATGTTTTCAAATTGTTCATAGCTTTTCTGTTTCTAATTTTTGGTTCAATGGGATTCAAATTTCAGGCCAGCAGGGAATTGGTGAAATTTTGTCAGATGATCCTGTTTTTTAATAAATTCTCCAACATGTTTCTCAGGCTTTGGTAGGTGTTTCTGAAAACAGTATCAAACCCTGACGAGTCGAACCAGCAAACCTGCTCAATTTCCTCATCCTGTTCGGGTATAAGTTCCTGGTCAGGTGCAGCTTCCATCAGGAACCATTTTGTTTCTTTCAGGATAGGTTTACTTCCCGGAGGATCGAATTCAGAGTAATAGATGTGCCATGTGGACGGGAGCTGCTGTTTGATGTTGATTTCTTTTAATCCTGTTTCTTCTGAAACCTCCCTTAATGCCGCTTCGTGAGGTGATTCCCCTTCATCGATTTTTCCTTTTGGCAGGTCCCATTTTCCCCTTCTGAAAATAAAAAGGTACTTGTTGTCGGAGGTAACCAAACCACCTGCAGCCGGCAATTCGTTGAAAAATGACCTGAATTGCAGCCAAATCGTTTCAACATCTCCTGTAATGGTTACATCCTTTAGCCTATTCAGGAGGAAAGGCTCCAGGATTTTTTCCAAATCTTCGTTGGTGTCCATCTTATAAATATCATGAACCTTGTTAAGGTTTTTTCCCTCATCAGGAGCGGAAATGACCAGCCGGTTGTCGTTAAAAAAAACTTCGTACATTTGCCTGCGATTTTAAAAAAACATTACCGTTTACTATGGAGAATTATCAGGTTGAAGTAGCCAATATGCTGCTGCAAATTAACACAATAAAAGTACAACCATCAAATCCTTTCACGTGGGCATCGGGCTGGAAGGCGCCCATTTACTGCGATAACCGCAAAATTCTCTCTTTCCCCGAAGTAAGGGGTTTTATCCGCGACAAGTTTGCTGAAATAATCGGAGCCAAATACCCCGGTGCCGAAGTGATTGCAGGGGTAGCCACCGGTGCTATTGCCCATGGGGTGTTGGTGGCCGAAAAACTTAACCTTCCGTTTATTTACATACGTTCGGCTCCTAAAGGGCATGGCCTCGAAAACCTCATTGAAGGCGACCTGAAGCCTGGACAGAAAGTGGTAATCATCGAGGATTTGGTATCGACCGGGGGTAGTAGCCTGAAGGCCGCCCAGGCCGTAATGGATTACGGCGCCGAAGTATTGGGAATGGTTGCCATATTCAGTTACGGATTTCAGCAGGCAACCGAAAACTTTGCAAAAGCCGGTCTTGAACTTACTGCACTAAGCCAATACGATGTGTTGATTAAAACCGCTATCGAAAAAGGCGAGATCGGCGAAAAAGATTTGAACAAACTTATGCAGTGGCGCGAAGACCCTGCAAACTGGGGAAAATAGCAACCTGATATGGGAATAAGCAAGTACGTAAGCGATATCAAGTATATCGACCATAATAACGAGATCATATTTAATTACCTGGCCGATTTTGCCAATCTTTCGAAATACTTCAGCGAAGATATTCTTGCTCAATTGGCTGAAAAGGTACCCCAGATCAGCATCCGTAATTTTGAATCGGATAGCGATTCGTGCCGGTTCGAGGTTGGCGGATTCGGAAATGCCGAGATCAGGATTACAGAACGCGAACCTTTTAAAACCATCAAAATTCAGGGACAGGGGGGTGTGCCGGTCGAACTGACGTTTTGGATACAGCTTCTGCCGGTTGATGCCTATCGGACAAAAATGCGCCTTACCCTCCAGACCGAAATGGGGATGATGATGCGGATGATGATAGGCAACAAGCTCGAACAGGGTATAAACCAGGTGGCCGAAGTTCTGGCCAGGTTGCCATTCCGTTGAAAACTGACCGATCTTAGTTTACACCTCACACACTTACCGATTTATTGAAACAGAACTTGGGGGAAGATTTTAATCTTTCAATATCTTTGCTTGCCTTATTCTGAATCGGTAAAACAATATGATCGCTGAGAAACCTGACAGTTTTCTTCTTTCTGAATTGATTTCGGGAAACCAAAGGGCTTTTGAAAAGATTTTCAAAGATCATTATTCCAACCTT
>CAZMDP010000023.1:0-10268 GCA_964565015.1 uncultured Prolixibacteraceae bacterium
TGGTAAGGTTAAACGAAAATACCGCAATGTTGACGCTGCGGTTAATCAAGACCTACCTGAGGTTTATGTTCACGGAAGGGTAAGAAACCTTGAGCGTGAACCAATTCAGGGCGCAACGGTAGTTGTCAGAGGTACGCGCATCCATGTGAACACCAACGAAGACGGGGAGTATTTCCTTACAGGGTTGACAACAGGAATCAACTCGATCATGGTTTCGCATGTAGGTTACAAAACAAAAATCATTGATTATTACCTTCAGGAAGGGAATAATGATGTCTATTTCACGCTTGACCGCGACGATATCATCCTCGAACCCATAACCGTTACGGCTCAGCAACGCGAGCAGCAGATACTCGAAATTCCGGCTACCATGTCATCCCTGAGCGGTTCGTTTTTGGAAAACGCCAACATCAGGAGCATGGAGCAGGTAGCAGGTTTTGTACCCGGAATGTTTACCAGGGTGCAGACACCCCACAGGCCTTCTTTTGTCATCAGGGGTCTTACCAGCGATGAGGTGAGCCCTTCGGCACAACCAAGAGTTTCGGTTTATTTCAATCAGGTTCCTGTGAGCAGGGCCAGTATGGCTGTAACCGAAATATATGATATGGAAAGAATTGAAGTATTGAAAGGCCCGCAGGGAACGCTATTCGCGAGGGGAGCTCAGATTGGGGCCATCAGCTATATATCACGTAAACCAGACCAGAATACTGGAGGGTACTTAACAGCGGGGATGGGGAATTTTGGGCAGAAAGAACTTCAGGGAGCATTTAATCTGCCGGTATTGAATAATAAGCTTATGATGCGGGCGGCGGGCATTTATAATTACCATGATGGATATGTGCAAAATACTTTTGGTGGAAACCTGAACGGAAAAAATACAATCGGGGGAAGATTCTCACTGAGGGCGCTACCGTTTATGAACACCAAAATCGATGTGGTGGTCAGTTATCAGAAAGATGATAACCCGGGTACCGCATTTATGAGCAAAAGATTTCCGAATGTGAACGGGGTGAACGACATTTTTCAGTATCAGGCATCACTCGAACAGGGTACCAATCTGTTTAACAGGCGGGAAGTTTTTGGTACCTCGCTCGACATCAGGCATTTCAGAAACGAGAACAATTTCTGGAGCCTGCTGGGGTCGTATTATACCAATCAGGCGGCATCGCGATGGGACGGCGATGGCACCCAGGCACCGGCAATCGATATGGCCGAGAATGTGAATGTTAACCAGTTTACACAGGAGTTACGTTACAACTTTTCGAAGGGTAGCCGAACCAACGGATTTATTGGGGCCGGTTTTTGGCGCGAACACGTTGAACAGGTTTACTGGTTTGGCCCTAATGAACAACACATGTCCTACTTATTCCTGCAAATGCCCGAATTTCTTATTGCCCCAAACGGAATGGCTGTACCAATGACCTCGCTTCCCAATAACCCAATGCTCGGACCATTGGCAGGGATGCCTCTCCCTACAAATCATGAAGAGGAAAACCATAGTACTGCTAATAACATGGCAATCGATGTTTTTGGTGATGCTACCTGGAAATTGCGCCCTCGATTAAGTTTTACGGCTGGTTTAAGGGGAACCTACGAAAATTTTAAGGTAACAAACCAATCGATGATGACCGGTGGCAGCCCTTCAGTTCTCGGATTTCTGGCAGGAAATCAGCCAAACCTGTTTTTCAGGCCGGTTTCTCTGACCGAAGAACAGAAAAGCTTTCTTTCCTATACAGTCAGGGCAAATCTGAAACATGATTTTAATTCCTATTCCTCAGCCTTTATCGGATATGCCCGAGGCCGAAGGCCCAACGTAATTCAATATAATTCTGCTGGCAAAAGCGAAATTTTAAACCAGGAAATTGTGCATAGTTTCGATGCAGGAATAAAATGGACACGACACCAAAGATTTTGGTTCGATGCCGGAATTTTTTATCAGTTGTACCGCAATTTTCAGACAACGGCATGGGATACAATATCTGTAAACTACCTGATCAGGGATGCAGGTAAAGCCACTTCATTCGGAGCCGAAGCAACAATAAAAGCCGTTATTTCGAAAAATGTCGAATTTTTCGGGAATTATTCCTGGATACATGCCCGTTTTGACAGTATTGACAGTCAGGGAAATCAGCAGGAATATGCCGGAAACAGATTCCGTCTCACTCCTGAGCACAGTTTTGGGGTGGGATTGAATTTACACGTAAAACTTCTGTTGAACCTTGAATTATTTGCTGTACCAAGCTATACCTGGAATAGTCATATCTGGTTCGAGGATGCAAATACCCCGGGACTGGAGCAAGACGCATACGGCGTTGTTAACCTGAGAGCCGGATTTAAGGTGGCAAAACCCGATCTGACCTTTGCATTTACTGCGACAAATCTTTTAAACGACCGTTACATAATAAGTGCCGGTAATACCGGCACTATGTTTGGCGTACCTACTTTCATTCCTGCAGCACCCCGAATGATCGGAACCCGGGTAACCTGGAAGTTTTGAACAGATTATCTCCTTGAACCGCCCGAGGAGGAGGATTCCCTTGAAGTGTTGCTTCTTGCTGAAGAAGAGGATTCTGTTCTTCCGGAAGATGGAGTACTACGGTTGCTCTGATTCCCCGATGAACGTACCGATGGAGAGGAAGGCGCGGACCTGTTGTTTGAACTGCCCGAAGACCGGACCGTTGGCGATGAGGAAGGCGCAGTCCTGTTGTTTTGTGACCTTACCTCAGGTTGTGACTTCGAAGCCGATTTGGTAACAACATTAGGCTCTCTATTCTGTGTTGCCCCTCTCTGCATTTGTACATTGCTTTGAACCTGACGGTTTGATATCGCCTGATTGCCGCGTGAATTTGTTTCACTACGATTTACCACAGGCATCTGATTTGTTCGTGAACTGGTGTTAACCTGTTGCCTGGCCTGGTGCGATGAGCCCTGAACAGTACCCTGGTTTTGCCTGGTGTTTGATTCGGTCCTGACTCCTGATTGTGATGGACTTGTGGCCGAGCGGTAAACCACGGGCTTTGCATCTGTTCTATTCCTCTCAACCGAAGAGGGATTTCCGGCTGAACGCGTATAACTCTGGCCTGGTTCGCGGGTTATGTTGCCCGACGGTTGTTCCTGGCGTGGGGTTTCGGTTAAACGTCTGTTCGATCCTGATGATACCCTCGATTGTTCTGAATTGCTACGCTGAATTGCTCCGGAATTTTCAACCCTGTTGCCTTGTTGGGCGGGTTGCCTGTTTGATTCCTGGCGACCCTGGATATTGCCAGATCTTTCTATACTTGTTGAATTATTTCTGCGACCTTCGTCCACTCTTTGGCCATTCCGCGAATTGGTAGCCGCACGCTCATTAATGGTCGTTACATTTCTTCTTTCGGTATTCTCCCTTCCCGAGACTGAAGTTTCCCTTCCGGCGCTTACACCGGTCGATCTGCGGCTGTCGCGCTCAATGGCGTTCGATTGCGAACGGGCATATCTTTCGGGGTGGCTGCGGGCAAATTGTGCCTCTCCGTCTCTTCTTGTTTCCGGACGGGAGTAAGTCGTTTTGTAATAACCATTATTGATTTTGTAGGTAACCCTGGGTGAGTAAACCCTGACATGGGTTACATAAAAAGTATTGTATCGGGCATAACTGTAATGGTTGCATACCCTGAAGTATCTGTGATAGTATGGCCTCCAATGATAGTGATAACCATAGTAATAGTGCCAGTAATAAGGCCTCCATGGATTCCACCAATAGGGCTCGTAACCCCAGTACCACGATGAGCGCCATACAACATAACCGGGATGATAGATATATCTGATTACCGGCCAGCTATATACCTCAACAGAGATGGTACGGTTTGCCTGGTTCCTGGTACGATAACTCTTGTTCCCGATATAGGCTGGATTGGGTGTTTCTTCGTCGGCTAAATCGTAGTAAGGTTCTATGATATAGTTCGGGCCATATAGTGCTTCGTCACCAATCAGTTGCACATGTACCCTTCCATCGCGAAAACGTTCAACTGTAAAAACGGCTACGTCCTGGTATTCGTCTCGGGTAAGTGCAACCCTAAGGACGATGTTGTGCACATCTCCATCCACATAGTCGAATACCATAATGTAATCCACAAAATTATCTCCGTTCAGATCAAGGTTATTGATCCTCGAATTTTCATCGTTCAGGCTCCTTTCAAATGCTTCGAGGGTTTCAGATTCCTGAAACAGCTTCATCACTGCATAAAGGTTCAGGTTGTCACCCGGGAGCCCCAGGTATTCTTCCGGAAATTCCTGTGCCTTGACAGGAATGGTTGTAGCGAACAACCACATCAGAAGTACGGTTGAAAATATTGTTTTCATGGCTTTAATTTTTATTGAAGGATAGTTCCTTCAGTATCCTGGTCTGCAAATGGCATACCAAAACAGATTATTAAAGCCTTTTTGTTGGATATCAGGATTTTAATTATTTACCTTTGATAAGTTCCGAAAGTAATCTGATCCAGTCGGGATGGTCGTTAAGGCTTTCGACCAACTGAATTTTTTCGCCCCCATGCTTTTCGAAGATTTCCTGATATTCAACTCCAATTTCGTGGGTAGTTTCAAGACAATCGGTTACAAATGCCGGTGCCAGAACCAGAATTTTTTTTGCACCTTGTTTGGCTTTGTCTATTACAACTTCATCGGAAAAGGGTTCGAGCCAGTTATTGGTCAGCCTCGACTGGAATGCGGTTGAATATTTCTCTTTATCAAGCCCAAGTTTTTCAGCAATCATGCGGGTGGTTTCGTAACAAGTGGCTTTATAGCACATTTTCCCGTGTTCGGGGAAACGTTCGGTACAAATGCACGATTTTGCATCAATTCCGGGATGAGTCTTGTTTACCTGGCTGTTGGGCAGTCCGTGATATGAGAATAATATATGATCGTATTCGTGGAGGTTATATTCGCGTGCTTTTGCACAAAAAGCATTAATAAACAGGGGATTGTCGTAAAATTGCCCCACAAACCTGATTTCAGGGATAACATACCATTTGCTGACAATCTCCATCACCCTTTGTTTGATTGTGCCGGTTGTTGAAGAGGCATAATGCGGGAACAGGGGAACAACAATAAGTTTTCCGAACCCTTTCTCCCGGATGGTTTTCAGCACTTGTTTCAGATTTGGGTTTTCATACCTCATGGCCAAAAACACAACATACTCTTGTCCGAGTTTTATCTGAAGTTTTTGTTGTAGTGTGCGGCTGAGGGTAATTAGGGGTGAGCCTTCGGGGGTCCATAATTCGCGATACAGTTTGGCCGATTTCGGTGCCCTGAAAGGAACTATAATACCGTTCACCAATAATTTCTGAGGTATTAGTGGGAGGTCGATAACCCTCCTGTCGTTCAGAAACTGAAAAAGGTAACGCCTTACATCGCTTACCGAAGGGGAATCTGGTGTCCCGACGTTTACCAACAATACGGCTGTTTTATCATGATAATGCATAACTTTTAATTTAAACGGGCTTAATCCGTTTGTTAGGGTTTATTAACGAAATTCCCCCATAATCTGTTCAGCAATAGTACGTCCTTGTTTAATTCTGTCGGCCATACCTATACCATCCCTTATATTCCCCGCAAGGATGAGTCCCGGATGGTTTTTCTGAATCGCTTCAATGGTTCTTAGCTTTTCGGCCGATTCGGGGCCATATTGCGGAATAGCGTGATCATACCGGTGAATTCTGAGCAAATCGGGTTTAAATTCGCTTAATTTCATCATGCTCGAAATTTCTTTTTCAACAATCGAGATAATTTTGTTGTCGGGCAGGTCGGGTAAATCGGGACGTCGAAGGCCGCCAATGAAAACTGATAGCAGTGCCCCTTCGGATGGTGCCCTTCCTTTAAGGAACGATGAAATAAATAATGCACCCAAAATATCCCGGTTTTCGCCCGAAGGGACCAATCCGCCAAATGCATTTAACCGAATTCCCTGCCACTTTGAAAAACCCAATGAAACCTGTGCAACTTTTGCATAACGCAGGCAACAGATTTTTTCGAGGTTTTCGTTGAAAGCAAAGGGAATGAGTTGCTGGAGACGGTGGGCGCCAACCGTTGTAACAATGTGCGAATAATCATGAAAGTTTCCATCCTGTGTATTAATGGTATATTTGTTCCCATCCAACGGCACTACCTCTGTTTTATCACAGTTCAGGATAATACGATCTTTACCTATTTGCTTAACCAGTGCATCGGTCAGGTTTTGAAGTCCTCCTTTTACCGAAAAAACTTCGCGTGTAGCTTTTTTTTCGCGTTCCGATTTTGGTTCCTTTGATTTTTTTAAGGCTCCCCTTATGAAACTTCCATAGTTTTGCTCGAGGTTATATAATTTAGGCAATGCATATTTAGTAACCAGAAAATCGGGGTCTCCGGCATATATTCCCAAAATAAACGGATCAACTGCATAGTTAAGAAAACTTTTGCCCAATCTTCGTTTTACCAGGTGCGATAAAGTTTCTTCGGGGTCGGTCCCTTTTTCCCGGAAAGGTTCGCCCAAAATTCTTATTTTATCTCCCAAAGTAAACAAAGGCGTAGTGATAGCTGAAAATATACCCGAAGGTAAAGGCTCCCATTTGCTTCCTTTCCAAATCCAACGGGCTTTTGCAGCCTGGTCGGCAATTTCAATTTCACAATCGGGATATAGTTCTTCGAGCAGTTCAAAAGCTTCGGGATGGCTCAATACACCTGTGTTGGGGCCTGTTTCATAAATAAATCCATTTTCATGAATGGTTCGGATAACCCCTCCCGGGCGATCTGATTTTTCGAACAATGTGAAATCTATACCATTTTTTTTCAGGTACCAGGCGGTGGTTAGCCCTGTGAGACCCGCTCCTATAATCGCAATTCGTGGTGTAGTATTCATGGAATTATAATGCTTTCGAAAATGTTTTACCGCTGTTGATGATACCCGGATCGAATGCTGAAGCAATATTGCGGATGAAAAATCTACCGGTTTCAGTAACCTTAATTTCACGATCATCGAAAGTTAGCAATTTTTCATCCTGAAAAATCCGGAGAAGATTGTTATTGTATCCGATTGCCTGATGTATGTCAGAAAGTGTGGAATTAAAATATTGTGCTGTTTCAGGCCATGAAATGTAATTGTTGCACATCAACTCATTAATCACGTGCCTGATAATTTTTTGTTCTGTCGTAAGAGTATAACCTTTTTCAGTTGTAAACTCCCCACGGTTAATGAGGTTAATATATTTTTCAACCGATTTCGTATTCTGAGCGTAACCGCTCTCCATCTGACTGATTGCGGTTACACCAAAAGCATACACCTGTCCGGTTGTTTCACGCGTACAATATCCCTGAAAATTTCGATGGAGTTTCTTATTTCTAAGAGCAACGGCCAATTCATCGTTTTCTTTTGCAAAGTGATCGAGCCCGATTGGGATGTAACCCGATTTTTTTAGCGTATTGTATGTGTTCTGGAACATGGTGAGTTTTACATCTGCCGGAACAAGTCCAACACCCTCCAGGATTTTCTGAGAAGGCTTCAGGTTGGGTATATGTGCATACGAGAATGTAACCATCCTGTCGGGATCGAGCGAAATAGCCCGGTCGATGGTTTGCCTGAATGATTCAACCGTTTGTGATGGTAATCCATAAATAAAATCGAGATTTACTTTTGCTTTACCCGATGATTTTACCTGATCAACAAACTCTTTTACAGGTATGGCCGGAATCTCGCGGTTAACAAGCTTCAATACCTTATGGGAGAAATCCTGAACGCCTAAACTAATTCGGTTAAACCCAATATTGAGCAAAGTTTCCAGATAGGTGTGGTCGAGGTGGGCAGGGTTACATTCAATTGCGATTTCGGGATTATCGATGAATGAAAAGTTGCTGCGTATAAAATCCATAACCGTCGAAATCTGTCCGACAGTCAGGCTATTTGGTGTGCCTCCGCCCCAGTGTACCTGGCTTACCTTTCGTTCAGAATCCAACAACGGTTTCAGCATCGATATTTCTTTCATGAGGGCAACCAGGTATTCCGATTTCAGCTCTTCATTACGGGTTATATGTGTATTGCAGCCGCAATAGTAACATAAACGGGGGCAAAAAGGTATATGAAGGTAAACCGAAATATTCCGGGGCTCTTCAGTATTCGAACCGATTACCGCATCCCGAAAATCATTTGCAGTGTATGATGAACTGAAAAAATTGGCCGGTGGGTAGCTTGTATAGCGTGGCACCGGCACATTGTATTTTTCTATCAATGATTCAGGAATGTTCATTTCGCTCATAGAATTTTTCGCTGTAAGTAAAATAGAGCAAGGCAATTATAACAATCCCAATCAAAAATTCAACCATAAAAAGCCCCCTGTATGTAATCATATCCGCTACTTTTCCGCTTAAAACCGAAATAATAAGACTACTCAGGTGTGTAAGTACAATCTGGACTGTGAAATCGGTTCCTTCACGTCCTTTTCGCACAATTCCCATCGACAAGGTATAAACAAAAACCGACGACATGGCATAAGCCGCCCATAGCAAACCAATTCCAACATAAACCAGAAGGGGAGGATGGTCGGTAAAGGTTAGTCCGGTAAAATAAGCCGCAACCAAAAGATTAAGAACAGGCAAAGCATATAATGCCTTTTTCAGTCCTCTTTTACGGATAAAAATTCCGGCCGGAATGGTCATTACGGCTCCGATTCCGGTTCCGAAGATACCAACGATAAATCCGATTTGTTTTACGGAATATCCAAGATCGACCATATATGGTTTCAGCATGGTAAGTATCCCTATTATGCCTGCGTAAAAAATAAGCAAAAGCATTATGTGCCGCCAAATTCCCTTTTGCCTGAAGAAATGTGCAAAATCGAGCCACGAAACCTTTTTCGGTGAAGCGTGTTCGGTTTTCTCGCGCGGAGCTTTATAGAGGCTTACCGGGATTAATGCCAGCACCACGAGTGCCGCCAGGCCAAACAGGAGGTTCGACCAACCATAATAATGGTATATAACCAACAAAACTCCGCTGCCCAACATGGTACCCAAAAAATTTCCGGCCGATTGCATACTGTTTCCTAAGCTTCGTTCCTCTTTTTTCAGGGAAAGAATAGCAAATGCATCGGTAGCAATATCCTGTGTTGCCGATGCCATAAAAGCAATTACCATAAGTATTACAATGGTAATGAAGTCGGTTTGTAGGTTTAAAAACCCGATTGCAACTATTATAACAGCATAAAAAAGTTCCGAAACAAGTATCCATCTGCGGTAATGTCTCAGGTTCTGACTGGTGTGATCAATAAACGGGGCCCAGAAAAATTTAATGATCCAGGGGAGTTTGATCAGTTGAAGATATCCGATCGATTCGAGTGAATAATTCTCCATCCGCATAATAACCGGTACAACGGTAGAGAAAAAACTCATCGGTATCGATTGAGCCAGGTAAAGGCTCAGCAGGGTAAAATATTTATCAATCTCTTTTTTAAACATAGTTCACTGTCAGAACATGAATTTAAGGCTTAACCCCATTGATACTGGTTTGCCAACCTGGGCATAAGCATTGTTTAAAGCGGTAAAATAAAACGAATTGTATTCAGCATCAAGAAGGTTTTTTCCCCATAAGGCAAGTTCCATATTTTTACGGGAAAGGGTTATGCGGCTGTTGAGTAATCCGTAGTAATCCTGCCATGCCGTATTGTCTTCGTGCCAGTAATGTTTCCCAAAGCCCTGATATACAGCGTATAGATGAATTTTTTCGACCAATTTCCGGTTGATATTTATGGTGTAATTGCTTCCAATACTGGTTGTAAATTTTGGCACATAAGGAAGAAAGTTTCCGCTGTAATCGAGTGTTGCACTTCGTATATACTCCACAAATTCGGCTTTGTTGTAACCAAAAGTTGCCCATGTTTCGAAATTGGTAAATGGTACGGCTTTAATTTCGAATTCAAATCCGCGGCTCTTCGATTTTCCTGCATTTTTTAACATAGAACCCTGCCCCGATGGTACCGGCTGGTAAATTTGCTGGTTTTCCCAATCGATTGCAAACAATGCCAGGTTGGTGAAGAACCGGTTCTGCATGAATCGTGCCTTGAAACCGGCTTCATAGTTCCAGCTTTGCTCAGGCATGAACGAACGGTCTTCTTCACGCTCAAAGGTTGAATTGAAACCACCGGCGTTATAGCCCTTGGTGACGGTGGCATATGGCGTAAAGTTCGGTGAGAAGTTATACTGCAGGGCAACCTTGGGCAGCACCTCAAGAAAAGAGAGACTGCTCTCCACATCTTCCATTTGGGTGGAATTCC
>CAZMDP010000024.1:0-10005 GCA_964565015.1 uncultured Prolixibacteraceae bacterium
ATTTTGAGCTGCAGGTATCGTCGCCCGGGGCCGACCAGCCATTCAAGGTTAAAGAACAATACATTAAAAACATTGGCCGCCAGGTTGAAATTACACGTAAAGATGGTTCAACGGTCAGGGGCAAGCTTACCGGCGCTTCGAAAAGCGAAATTACAGTTGAAACTTCAGATAAAGAAAAAGTTGAAGGAAGTAATAAACGGGTTGTAGTTGCCAGAAGCAACCAGATTCAACTCGAAGAAATTGAAAAAGCGAGAGTAATAATATCTTTTAAATAAAAATCGGGAAC
The DNA here is from genome assembly GCA_964565015.1 of uncultured Prolixibacteraceae bacterium. GTDB lineage: Bacteria > Bacteroidota > Bacteroidia > Bacteroidales > Prolixibacteraceae > UBA1413. Next base: position 287 of record CAZMDP010000024.1, read on the forward strand.
CATGGATAACATGAATCTGATAGAAACCTTTTCAGAATTTAAGGAACTGAAAAACATCGATAGGGCAACTATGATGAGTGTCCTCGAAGATGTATTCCGCAATGTTCTGATACGTCAGTTCGGATCCGACGAAAATTTTGACATTATTATCAATGTTGATAAGGGCGACCTTGAAATATGGCGTAACCGGGTTGTTGTTGAAGATGATAAATTTCAAGATCCCGCCAAAGAGATCAGGCTCAGCGATGCAAAAAAAATTGACGAAGATTACGAAGTTGGCGAAGATGTAACGGATGAAGTAAAACTTGCCGACTTTGGGCGCCGTGCCATACTTAACCTACGGCAAAACCTTGCGGGCAAAATCATGGAACTTGAAAAAGACCATGTATATGGAAAATACAAGAAAAAAATCGGCGACATTGTTACAGGTGAAGTGTACCAGGTCTGGAAAAAAGAGGTTTTAATACTCGATGACGAAGGTAACGAGCTTTTGCTGCCCAAAAATGAACAAATTCCTTCCGACTATTTCCGCAAGGGAGATTCTGTAAGGGCGGTTGTTATAAAGGTCGAAATGCGCAACAATACACCGATTATTATTTTGTCGCGCACTTCGCCCGTTTTTCTTGAAAGATTGTTCGAACTCGAGATCCCTGAAATATTTGACGGTTTAATTACCATTAAAAAAATAGTGCGTATGCCCGGCGAACGTGCTAAGGTTGCCGTTGAATCATACGACGAACGAATTGATCCGGTTGGAGCATGTGTTGGGATGAAAGGTTCGAGGATACATGGTATTGTAAGGGAATTGCGCAATGAGAATATCGATGTGGTAAATTACTCGCCCAATATTCAGTTATTCATACGCAGAGCGTTGAGTCCGGCCAAAATTAGTTCGATCAAAATAAATGAGCAACAGCGAAAAGCCGATGTTTACCTGAAACCAAACGAGGTTTCGCTGGCCATTGGTAAAGGAGGGCTCAACATTAAACTTGCCAGTCAGTTGACCGGCTACGAAATTGATGTTTATCGTGAAATAGAAGAAGACGATGAGGACGTGAACCTTGAGGAATTCACTGACGAAATCGAAAGCTGGATAATCGACGAACTTAAAAATATAGGTTGCGATACAGCCAAAAGCGTATTGAGCATGTCGCGCGAAGACCTTATAAAACGTACCGATCTTGAAGAAGAAACAATTGATGAAGTAATCAGGATTTTACGTTCTGAGTTTGATTAGTTTTGCATCGTGAAACGATAGCAGGATTAAGGTTGCCAAAGGCGGCTAAAAAGGAAATTTAAAAAGATTATATGGTTGCAGGTAACGCACATCGATTAAGCAAACTGGCAAAAGAACTGAATGTGGGAATTCAAACCATTGTTGAATTCTTACACAAGAAAGGATTTGATATTGATCCGAATCCGAACACTAAAGTTTCGGAAGAAGTATGTCGTTTGCTTGAAAAGGAATTCAAAAGCGATATTAGCCTGAAACGTGAATCGGAGCAGATCACTCTGCGCCAGCAGCGTATTAAGAAAGAAGTAGTTACCATTGACGACATCGCCAGGAAAGAAGAAATCGAAGATGATTTTGAAGATGATTTTATTGAAATAGAGGATCTGAAAAAAGCTGCAGCAGCAGCCGGTAAACCTTCTCAACCTAAAGAAAAGCCTTCAGAGCCGGTTAAGGAAGAAAAACGTGAACCCCTGATCAAACCTTTGAAGATAATCGACAAAATTGACATAAGTGAGTTTACTGCTCCCAGGAAAAAAACAACAGAAAAAGAAGTTGCTCCCAAAGTAAAACCGAAAATTGAAAAACCTGTCGAAAAACCTGTTCAGCAGCAAGTAAAACCTGAAGAGGTTATTACAGAACAGCCCGTTATAACACCCATCGAAGAGACCAAAACCGTTGAAGACAGGGAAATTGCTCCTCCTGCGCCAATGGTGGCCAAAGAAGAAAAAGTTGAAGAACCAAGTAAATCAGAAACAGTAGAAAAAGCACCAGTGGTTATAGCAGAAGTTGAGGATTATATAAAAACCGATATCCCTAAAGTTGACGAACCAAAAGTAATTGGCCGGATCGATCTTGGCCTGATCAATGAAAGGACACGACCGGCCAAAAAATCGCGCGAAGAGAGGGAAAAAGAACGGAAACTGCGTAAACAGCAAGAAAAAGAAGCACGAAAAATTTCAATTCCTGAACCCACGGCAGGGGAGGTTCCGCATGAACCGGTTGAAACAAAACCACAACCCCAGAAACCTGAATTGATCAGGGCAAAAGTCGAAAAACTTTCGGGTCCAACCATTGTAGGTAAAATCGACCTGCCGGATGAGCGGGAAAGAAAAGTATCGGATGACGAGCGCGACCGCCATAAGAAAAAGAAAAAGCGTAAACGCATCCAGAAGGAAACCGAAAAAATCAATCTGAGTGTAAAACCACACGAAGACCGTAAAAAGCCCGATGACCAAAAGAAATTGGGTAAAAAGAAAAAACTGCTCAAAAAAGAAATTAACGAAGAGGACGTTCAGAAACAGATAAAAGATACTCTTGCACGTCTGACCAGCAAAGGCGGAAAATCGAAAGGCGCCAAATACAGGCGCGAAAAACGTGCAATCTTGAGCGAAAGGGCAGCAGCAGAGGCCGAAATCAAGGTACAGGAACGAAATGTTCTGAAAATCACCGAATTTGTTTCGGTAAACGAATTGGCCAATATGATGAACGTGCCTGTAACACAGATAATTTCGACCTGTATGAGCCTCGGGCTGTTTGTTTCCATCAACCAGCGCCTCGACGCAGAAACCATGTCGCTTGTGGCCGACGAATTCGGATATAAAGTTGAGTTTGTGAGTGTCGATATACAGGAAGCCATCGAAGAAGAACCGGATAGCGAAGAAGATCTGAAGCCACGTCCGCCTATTGTTACCGTTATGGGACACGTTGACCACGGAAAAACTTCGTTGCTTGACTATATCCGAAAAACCAATGTAATTGCGGGTGAAGCAGGGGGAATTACCCAACACATTGGTGCTTACAACGTAAAACTTCCCGATGGAAGAAGGATTACCTTCCTCGATACACCCGGACACGAAGCATTTACCGCCATGCGTGCCCGCGGTGCACAGGTAACCGATATTGCCATCATTATTGTCGCGGCCGACGATGATGTTATGCCCCAGACAGTTGAAGCCATAAACCATGCTTCGGCTGCTGGCGTTCCTATCGTATTTGCCATAAACAAAATTGATAAACCCAATGCAAATCCGGAGAAAATAAAAGAAGCACTGGCCAATATGAATTACCTTGTGGAAGAATGGGGCGGAAAATATCAATCGCAGGATATTTCAGCCAAACAAGGGATTAATGTTGACGAGTTGCTTGAAAAAGTTTTGCTCGAGGCCGAACTGCTCGATCTTAAGGCTAACCCCAATAAAAGGGCCTCCGGAACCATTATCGAATCGTCACTCGACAAAGGACGTGGTTATGTGGCAACCGTACTGGTACAATCGGGAACCCTGAAAGTGGGCGACATCGTCCTTGCCGGACAGCACTATGGTCACGTAAAGGCTATGTTCAACGAGCGTAATACCCGTATCGACAAGGCAGGCCCTTCGGCACCGGCAATCATTTTAGGCCTCGATGGAGCACCGCAGGCAGGCGACAAATTCCATGTTATGGAGAGCGAGCGCGAGGCACGTCAGATCGCCAATAAACGCGAGCAGTTGGCGCGCGAACAAGGCTTACGTACCCAGAAACACATTACGCTCGATGAAATCGGACGGCGCATAGCTATTGGGAACTTCCAGGAGTTGAACCTGATTGTGAAGGGCGACGTTGACGGATCGGTAGAAGCACTCTCCGACTCGTTGATAAAACTCTCGACCGAAGAAATTCAGGTGAATGTGATCCACAAAGCGGTTGGACAGATTTCGGAATCGGATATTATGCTTGCTTCAGCTTCAGAGGCCATTGTTGTTGGTTTTCAGGTAAGACCATCGGTAAATGCCCGAAAATTGGCCGAGAAAGAACAGATCGATATCAGATTGTATTCGATTATTTACGATGCAATCAACGAAATAAAAGCGGCTATGCAGGGTATGCTTTCGCCCGAAATCAAGGAAGAAATCCTGGGGACAGCCGAAGTACTCGAAACATTCAGGATTACAAAGGTTGGAACAGTGGCCGGATGTATTGTCCGCGACGGCAAAATCAACCGAAACAGCAAAGTTCGGGTTATTCGCGACGGTATTGTTATATATACCGGGACACTGGGTTCGCTTAAACGTTTCAAAGAAGACGTCAAAGAGGTTAAGAACGGTTACGAATGTGGTTTGAACATCGAAAATTTCAACGACATTAAAGTAGGTGACAACATCGAAGCTTTCCAGGAAGTTGAAGTTGCCAAACAACTTTAATAAAATTCACCTTTTATAAAGTAAAAAATATGCAGGGTCAAATACTTTTTATCAGTGGCGGGGAACTGGTTCTGGTTATGCTACTGGCACTGCTTTTTTTCGGATCGAAAGCTATTCCCGATATTGCCAAAACCCTGGGCAAAGGATTACGTGAATTTAAAAAAGCTACCAACGAAATTAAGCGCGAGATCAACGAAAGCACGGTTGATATCAAAAGGGACCTGAACGAAATATCATCCGATATCAATAAAGAAGGCTCCGAAATCAAAAACCAGATTGACAGGGAATTCTCCGATTAATTCTTTGCAATTCTTTGACCTGACAATAAAGCCCGGGTTATTTCAATTTTCAACAATCAGTAGCAATGGTTAAGGCAGAAAATATCCGGAAGTCGTTTGGCCAGCTGCAGGTACTTAAAGGTATTAACCTTGAGGTTCCCGAAGGGAAGATATATTCGATTGTTGGAGCCAGTGGCGCCGGCAAAACTACCCTGCTCCAGATACTGGGAACCCTCAGCCAGGCCGATTCGGGCGAAGTATTCATAAAGGGTAAAAAAATTTCGGGATTAACCGAAGATCAACCTGCCTCTTTCCGAAACCTCGAGTTGGGCTTTGTTTTTCAATTTCACCACCTGCTACCTGAATTTACCGCACTCGAAAATGTATGCATACCAGCATATATTGCCGGCGCTTCGCGTCAGAAAGCCGAAAGCCGCGCCAATGAGCTGCTCAGTTATCTCGGAATGTCAGACCGCAAGCACCACAAACCATCCGAACTTTCGGGAGGTGAAAAGCAAAGGGTGGCCGTTGCAAGGGCGTTAATCAACAGGCCTTCGGTAGTTATGGCCGATGAACCTTCGGGAAACCTCGACTCCCGGAACCGACAAGACCTTCACGAACTTTTTTTTGCCCTCCGTAATGATTTCGGGCACACGTTTATCATCGTTACCCACGACGATTCTTTTGCCGACCGCTCCGACAGGATCATCCACATTAAAGATGGCATCATTGTAGAATGAACCACGACGAATTAAAAGAATTTCTCGAAGAAAAGGTCGATCAGTATAACACCAGGGCATTTATCGAAACCGATCCGGTTTCTGTTCCACACCGTTTCACCAAAAAAGAAGATATCGAAATAGCCGGTTTTTTAACCGCAACCATTTCGTGGGGAAACAGGCAATCGATCATAAAAAGCGCTTCATACATGATGTCGCTGCTCGAGGATGCCCCTTTCGATTTCATTGTAAATCACAAAAAACACCAACTCATAAGATTGGAAAAGTTTGTTCACCGCACCTTTAATCCGACCGACTTTTTGTATTTTATATCTGCCCTGCAAAAGATTTACATGAAATGGGGCAGCCTTGAGAAACTGTTTTCTGCTTATCAGTCAACCGACTCGATGCTGCCGGCCATTCACCACTTCAGAAAGGAATTCTTTTCGCACCCACATCCTCAACGAACCCTTAAACATGTTTCCGATCCCGGAAATGGGTCAGTAGCAAAAAGGATAAATATGTACCTGCGCTGGATGGTGCGAAAAGATCAGCGGGGCGTCGATTTTGGACTTTGGGAATCGGTTCCTCAACACAAACTTTCGTGCCCGCTCGATGTCCATTCGGGAAATGTAGCCCGTAAACTTGGCCTCATAACACGTAAATACAACGATCTCAAAGCCCTGGCCGAACTTGACAATAATCTGCGAAAAATGGATCCTGAAGATCCGGTAAAATATGATTTTGCACTTTTCGGACTTGGAGTATTTGAAAAATTCTGAATATGGGACGCAACAACTATTTCAGGTTTAAGCAATTTACGGTTATCCAGGAAAAATCGGCCATGAAAGTGGGTGTTGATAGTGTTATGCTCGGAGCATGGGCTAATGTTGAAGGAGCAAACAATATTCTCGATATTGGTTCGGGTACAGGACTCCTTTCATTAATGATGGCACAAAGAACCAATGCCTTTATAACGGCAGTCGAAATTAACCGTAAAGCTTATGAGGAATCTCTGGAGAATTTCGGGAATTCGCCCTGGAACAACCGCATTACCTGCCACCTTTGCAGTTTTCAGGAATTTTCAACGAATACGGTTACACGATTCGACCATATTATCAGCAATCCTCCCTATTTCGTCAACAGTTCGCAACCTGAAGACCATCACCGAAAGCAGGCAAGGCACAACGATGAACTACCTTTTAATGAATTAATTGCAGGTGTTGTCCGACTACTATCCGATGATGGAAGATTTTCCTTGATTTTTCCGATGGATAAAGTATCCGGGTTTATCGAAGAAGCCAAATTGAATGGACTTAATTTAACCCGTCGTACCTTGGTCAGGCATAATCCTCAAAAACCATTTCACAGGGTTTTACTCGAATTTTCGGAAAATTTTGATAGGTTAACCGAATCGGAACTGAATATTGAGGAAGGAACCGATTTTTCGCCGGAATATAAATACCTTACCAGGGATTTTTATCTGGCCTTTTGAATCTTTCCCATTTTATGGTTTCGATATCGTTGGACCAAATAAAAATGGGCATTACAATTTTCACATACGTTGAACATTTTTTGCAGAATCCGGTTAAATCACGATTAAAACAATCAAGAAATTACATAAAAATACTTTTTTGTCGGTTATTAGTTATAATTTTGTCCTTTTTTACATCAAAGAGATATGCCAGAGTTAGTACAACAGGAAATAAAATTAGATACAAGTTTTTATAAGGTAACAGATATCAGGCAGTTAACCGAAAGTACCTTTGTAATTTCGATGCCAAGATGCCGTTTTGCATTTAACCCAGGGCAACATATATCCGTTTCCATTAAAGGAGACTATCAAAGCCGTGAATATTCGATTTATAGCGGCAACAACGACGAAAGGCTCGAGATTCTGGTGAAAGAGGTTGAAGGGGGGTACTTTTCGCCCAAACTGAAACATGTTAAACCAGGCGATTACCTCGAAATTCATGGCCCGTTCGGAAAGTTTGGAATCGATCAGAAAAAACTGACGTCGCACAAGCATGTTTTTATTGCCAGTGGTACCGGTATTGCCCCTTTTCACAGTATGGTGCGATCCATTCCTGATTTGGATTATCACCTTATCCATGGTGTCCGCTACCCTGTAGAGGCTTACGAGAAAAACCATTATTCTGCTGACCGTTACACCTTGTGCACTACCCGAAATCCTGAAAATAATTTTCATGGCAGGGTAACCGATTATATCCGGCAGAATAAATTTGAAAAAAACACTGCTTTCTACCTTTGCGGCAACAGCGATATGATATTCGACGCAATGGAAATCTTAAAGGATAAAGGGTTTTCGCGCGAAGACATCTACGTTGAAGTCTATTTTTGAGATTTAAAATTCACACTTTCTTTTTCGAATCGATTTTGGCCCCATAAGCCAGGTCGCCAGCATCGCCCAAACCGGGTACTATGTAGGATTTGGGGTTCATTTCAGGATCGATGGCCCCTAACCATAAAGTAACATGAGGATCGTTGATCTTTTCGGAGACATAGTCCACACCTTGCTGGCTGCTTATTATGGAAACGAGGTGGATATGCGATGGTTTTCCCTTTGTGAGCAAAGCATGGTAACTTATCTCCATCGACATGCCCGAGGCCAGCATCGGATCGGAAAGGATAACCACTTTATTGTCGAGCGAAGGTGACGCCATATATTCAAATTCAATATCGAAGCCGTCGTTTTCGGTGTATTTGCGGTATGCCGAAATAAAAGTATTCTCTGCCTGGTCGAAAATCCGGAGCAAACCGTGGTGCATGGGCAAGCCAGCCCGCAGAATGGTTGCCAGTACTGGCTGCTGCCTAAGTATCGGAACTTTGGCTGTTCCAAGAGGAGTGGTCACATCTTTCACATCATACGATAAGGTTTTACTGATTTCGTAACCAAAAAGTTCGCCCAGCCTTTGAAGGTTCTCCCTAAAACGCAACGGGTCTTTTTGAATGTTAATGTCGCGCAATTCGGCCAAATATTGGTCAATAATCGAATGGTTGTTCCCCAAAATTTTAATTTCCATATAATAAAGATTTTATGTAAATGCAATATCCCCTTCCCCATCCTGAAAAATCCTATTCTTTTGAAAAAATGGAGCAAGTGTTTTTGAATAGCCCGAATATCGGGTTACCTTTTTGACATATAAAGCTGGCAACCTTAACTTATCGAACGCCTTTATCAAATCCCGATTAAAAACAAGCAGGCTATCTGCGTGTATTTGTAACAAGTAGTCTGTAACCAATGTAACAACATCATCGATAAACGCCTGATTATAATAAACATAGGGTAGCGTAGCATGATTATCGCGTACCGATACCATAATAACCGCAATGGTTTGTCCGCCTTTACCGATAATCAGAAAATGCTGTTTAAAATTCTCAGCAAAACAGGAAAATGGGTAAGTCGCTTCAAACTGATTTTGCCGGGTAGTCAACCAGGGATAACCGGCAATCCAATTTAACTTTTCAATACTTTGCTTCAGAAAAAACCCATCGGAATTCTTATCCAAAAATTCAGACAAACTTTCGTCGAGCCGCTCAGTAATCCGTATCGTAATGCCCTCTTTAACAATCCTATCCCCTTTTGAAGTAAAAAGCAACTGGCTTGTTGAATTTAAAATTCTGTCGAAATTTCCTGCCAGACAAGTCATGAGTTTGGACCGGCTTTCCCTTCTGAATTTTGAACCGAAGTAAGACCTCAGAAACCATCTCTTTCCTACATTTTCGGGAAAAAATTCGAAATAACCGGTTCTCAGAAGAAGTGTTCGGGTGTAATCCGTACAATCGGTAAGAAACATTTTCTGGCCGCATCCTTTTAATGCCCTCATAAGCAAAGGAAACCCGATTGTATTTCCTTTGCCGGGGTTTACCCACCATCCCGAGTTTGAAGCTGCAAATCCATGTCCATCGTTCAGCAAGTCGGGCAGAAGGCCCGCAAATCCCAGTAATGCACTTCCTTCGTAGGCATAAATTAATGCCAGATCGGAAGCCGAAGCAAACGGATTATTGTATTGTGAAATGGCCCTTAGCTGAGAAATAGGCTTAATGTCAAGCAGACTGTACTCTTTACTTGAGATAAAATCATTCAATTCGCCAACCTTAACCTCAACAACTTTCATTAAATGGTTTTTGAAGAAATGTATTCCACCATGCCGTTGACATCCCTGATTTCAATAATATCGAACAGGTCGAACCGAATATTGAACTGCTCTTCAAGTTCCCTGATCAGAATAATATGGTTAAGCGAATCCCATTTCGCTATATCGTCGGCAGTGGTTGATAAATTGAT
>CAZMDP010000025.1:0-9910 GCA_964565015.1 uncultured Prolixibacteraceae bacterium
AACTGCTCAGCAATACAACAATACTGAACATCAAAATAGCGAAAGCAAACTTGTTTTTCATACCAATTAAAAGTTATTTTTGTTTAACCATTTTTACAATCAAGCGGGTTCTCGATTTATATTGTCCGTTTGATTTGTCATTATGACGTAAGATTTTTTGAAAGTAACAGGCATGAAAAAAATATTTACAAAAAATTAAAAAAAATCGTCTGATTTTCATGATTGATAAAACATTGATTCACCTGAAAGATGAAGAGATTGCCCAGCGGATAATTAATAACCATGAGGACCAACTCTTTGAAATACTTTACAAAAGGTATCATCAAAAAGTTCTCGATAAGGTTTATAGTTTTATTAAAGACCGCCAGAAATCGATCGAATTCACCAACGACATTTTGTCGAAAGTATATGAAAAGTTACCCGGTTATAAAGGCAACTCTGCCGTATCATCGTGGATATATTCTATAACCTATAATTATTGCATTGATTACCTAAGGTTCCAGAAGAAACTCCATTATCCTGAATGGAACCGAAATAACGAGATTCCTGAAATACCCGACGAAACAGAGGAAGATCTTTCGGGAGTAACCTATGATAAACTCTTGAAGATTCTCGAAATGATACACCCCGAAGAGAAAGCCCTGATCTTGATGAAGTACCAGGACGAACTCTCGCTGAAACAGATAGCCTCAACATTGAGGATTAGTGAGGACGCTGTTAAAATGAGGCTGAAACGAGCACGTACAAGGGTAGTGTATTATTACAAACAGCATTTTCAGGAATAAATTATTTAAAAGCGTTACTTATTAAAAAAATTACGTCATTACAAAAAAAATGTATTACAATGCAGAATATAATATACAAAATCTTCCAATCCAATAAAACAAAACCAGCCAAAGCAATTGTGAAGGCATTTGCAAAGATTTTTGGTAAACCTGTGAACGTGGAATGGCATCCTGAAGGTGAGAATTTTGAGGCTGTGTTTTATATCGACGAAAAAGAACATATTGCACTCTTTGCTCCCGATGGGACATTACTGGAGAAAAAACGCAACATGACTTTGAGCGAAGCTACACCCGAAGTGACTCAACAGGCAAATAACGTGGGTGAACTTATGAACTTGATCGAGATTACCCGGAACGGAAAGATTTATTACGACTTAATTGCCCGCGACCTTTACCTCGACCGGTATTACCTGTTGCTCGACGAAGCGGGAAACTTACTGGAAAAAAAGAAACTCTGAAAAAAGCACTTCTATTAAACAAAAAATACCCGGATTTTCATCCGGGTATTTTTTTGGGTGGAAAACCGGGCTCGAACCGGCGACCTTCGGAACCACAATCCGACGCTCTAACCAACTGAGCTATATCCACCATATTGTTTTGCGGCTGCAAATATAAGCACTTTCCCTTTATCATCAACCCCTCAGTGAAAAAAAATTGAATTGATACAGTTTAACAATTTTTAGCAATTCTGGCAGATGTTTTGTAACAAAACACCCCATTAAACGTCTCATAAACTGAAAACAATTTTAAAACTGAAAACAATTTTTATTTAAAGCCATGAAAAACAGATTTTTACATTTGTGGTTAGCCGTATTGCTACTGGCTGTAACCACTACCGGGTGTATGGATGACCTTTTTATCAGGGGAAACGGTATCCTTCAGAGCGAAACCCGGTTTGCAAGGCCTTTCACTGAAGTAAATTCAATTGGAAATTTCGTTGTGCATGTTGCACCGGGCGATTTTTACGAAATTGTGGTGAACGCCGAAAGCAATCTACTCCCCTACATTGAAACCGATGTGAGGAACGGCAAGCTAAACCTAAGCGTAGCCGGAGTTCATAACCTTAGAAATTCCCGTCCGATAGAAATATTTCTGGTGACCCCAGTTCTTGAAGCGGCTCGCTTAAGTGGTTCGGGCGAAATTACCACAGGTTATTACGCACCCAATCATTTCGAAGCAGTTATATCAGGTTCGGGAACCATCGTAACAGCAGTCGATGCGCTTTCGGCAAGCCTTAATATATCAGGTTCGGGGAATATTGACATACTCGGAAATGTACGCAGTGCCGAAATGGTTATCAGCGGTTCGGGGAAAATATTTGCTTACGACCTTGTAACCGTCAACTGCAAATCAGTAATATCCGGATCGGGTAATATGTATGTGAATGCGAGCCGTACACTCGATGTAAGGATATCGGGCAGCGGCAACCTCTTTTATATTGGAAACCCTGCCATTAACGCCACACTTTCAGGTTCGGGGAAAATTATCCGGGAAAATTAAAAACACTGTTCCAGATAACAGCATTCACGAAAATCAGCCATGGCCAGAAAATTTATCCTTTTTATAATATTTACCTTTTCCACAACGGTAATATATCCGAAAGAAAATTCACATGCCATTGGATTGCGCGGGGGCATCAGTTCTGGATTTGAATACCGCTACTATTTTGGCGATCAAAACTCGGTAAAATTTTTACTGAGTTCGCGTCACAGAGGATTACAATTACATGGCATGTACGAAATACACAACAAAGGTGTTTTCGATTTCTCGAACCGGCTCACACTTGTTTACGGCGGAGGAATTCATGCAGGTTATGAGAGTTGGTATCGAAGTTATTATATAGGTCATACCCGAATTACAGAGCTGGTATCGCGCCCATTGGCCGGTATTGACCTGCTTGCCGGGGTTGAATATCCATTTCTGATATTTCCATTATCGATAGGGCTCGAAGTTAAACCCTTTGTCGATTTCTGGGGCAAAAATTTTGTCAGGATTCAACCGTTTGATTTTGCCTTCACCTTTAAATTCCATTTCTAAACCATCAGGGCATCACCACATATTTGGCGTTATTGAGATAATCGAGGCTCATTTTTACGCTTTCGAAAGGATCGAAATTATACTCTTCGACTTCGACAACGCCATATTTTAACCCGGCAGTTTGTGCAGCGGCCCAATAGGCAGCAAAATCCATGGTGCCGCTTGCCCCTACTTCGGCTTTATCTTTAATATGCCAAACCTCGAACCTTCCCGGGTATTTATTGAAATAATCGACAGGATTTTTTCCACCAACCACGCACCAATACAAATCGAGCTGGAACATGACCTTATCTGGATCCATGTTTTCGAGCATAAAGTCATAAATTATCTGACCCTCGAGTTCAGAAAACTCTTTATCGTGATTATGGTAACCAAACCTGATTCCTTTGGCGTTACACTTTTCGCCAACTATATTCCAGTAATCGCAATACTTTTTAAGGCCTTCGAGACTTTCGTAGCCAACCCTGCCCATCCAGGGCTGTACAATCCACTTCACACCGGCTGCTACATGTGCATCAATACATTTATCCCACCACTCCATGGTCTCGTCCCATTGTCCTTCTTCGGGCAAATCCCTTCCGGTGTGCGATCCTAAAAACAAAAGGCCATTCGATTCGCATAATTTTTTGAATTCCTCGGGTTCCATACCGTAAAAAAGCCCGTCGCGATATCCGGCGGCCTCGACAAATGTATAACCCATTTCGCCTACCCTGGCTACAGTTCCCGGCACATCCTCACGCATGGCGTCGCGAAGGGAATACAACTGCAAGCCGATATTTTTCGGTTCCGATGGTTTCTCGCACGATAAAAATGCACTGGAGAGAACAACGAATGTGATTAACACTGCTGTTTTTGAAAATACTTCTTTCTTCATAATATTTTGAATTTAGTTCATGATTTAAAAACAAACACCATCAAATCAGCGGTCAAAATTACCAATTTGTTTCATCAATTGTGAAATATGCCAACTGATTTTAATGATATTAAAAAACGATTAAGCCAACACCGCCTAAATTTCTATTTTTGTCGGCTCATATATACGAAATTGATGCACGAAAACAGGGAGATAAAACCAATGGCAGCAGCTATGCTGTCGATGATATTCTGGAGTTTTTCATTTGTATGGGTAAAAATTGCTTACCTTGCTTATGGTCCGCTTACAGTAATATTTTTCAGGCTTATCATTTCAGTTTCGTTGCTGGTTCTATTTTCACTTTTCGTAAAAAAACTCCAGAAACTACAGAGCAAAGATTACAAGATATTTATCCTGCTGGCGCTCTTCGAACCTTTTTTATACTTTATGGGCGAAAGCTACGGACTGCTGTATGTTTCATCGACCGTAGCCGCGGTAATTGTAGCAACCATCCCGCTTTTTGCACCCATTGCAGCCTGGTATTTTTTCAGGGAGCGGTTGAGCCTAATGAATATAGCCGGACTTATCCTTTCATTTATAGGTGTTTGTCTGGTCATCCTGAACCGTGATTTAAGTTTTTCGGCATCGCCTAAAGGAGTTATGCTCGAATTTATGGCTGTATTTGCTGCAATCGGCTATTCGTCGGTGCTTCGAAAACTTGCTTTCAGGTACAATACCTTTACCATAATTACTTATCAGAACCTGATCGGGATTTTCATGTTTCTCCCATTCTGGACTTTTTTCGAGGCAGGGGGTTTTATGCAAACGCCCTTTCATTGGCAGGCATTCAGGGCCATAATACTGCTTTCGGTTTTTGCCTCAACCTTTGCATTTATTCTTTTCACATACAGTGTCAGAACCATTGGGATAAACCGATCGAATATGTTTGTAAACCTCATACCCGTATTTGTAGCCATTTTTGCCTGGTTTATTCTGGGCGATCAGCTTACAATACAGAAGTTTACAGGAATCGTGGTTGTAATTGCCGGCCTGTTTTTAGCACAGATCAGAAGGCGAAAGCCTGTTTTATATTAATGTATGCGAAAAGTTGAATATAAAACACCCGAAGAACTAAAAAAACTGACCCTTCGTAAGATGCGGGAGACCACCCTTTTTTTAAATAAACTTAAACAAAATCCACCTGTGCACCTCGATGAAAAAGTACACACTTTACATCATGAAGCCTTTTCATCTTTCAGTTGCCTTGAATGTGCCAACTGTTGCAAAACCATAGGCCCGCGGCTTACCCACCGCGATATTGAAAGGTTGGCAAATCACTTAAAAATTAAAGTTGGCGAGTTTTACTCCAGGTATGTTATAGCCGATGAAGATGATGATCTGGTTTTTGCCGAACATCCCTGCCCTTTTTTATTGCCCGATAACCGCTGCGAGGTTTACGAATGCCGTCCAAAGGCTTGCAGGGAATATCCGCATACCGACAGAAAACGTTTCATCCAGATTCTGGACCTGACCCACAAGAACTGTGAAACCTGTCCGGTAGTGTTCGAAATAATGGAAGAGTTAAAACAGTAATAAATAAATATCTTTGCCGTTATTGAAAAAATATTCCGAAATGCGGCAGGCATTAATAATTACCATACTATTCCAGTTAATAATCTTCGGCGCTTCAGGGCAAATCGGAGGGGAAAGCACCTACCGGTTCCTTACCCTTACCAACTCGGCAAGGGTAGCCTCATTAGGGGGCAATCACGTGGCCATCAACGATTCGGCCGACCTGAACCTCCCCTTTCACAACCCTTCGTTATTACGGGCAACCATGTCGCAGCAGGTACTGGTCAATTATGTGAATTACCTTGCCGATGTGAATTACGGATATGCATCGTATGCCATTCCCCTCAAATTCGGGACATTTGCAGCCGGAATGCACTACATCAATTATGGCAATTTTGCCGAAACCACCGAAGAAGGAGAAATTACCGGACAAACGTTTAAGGCAGCCGAATATGCCCTTAACCTTATGTGGTCGAACCAATACAAGAAATGGAGATACGGCGTAAATATCAAGCCTGTTTTATCGGTTTTCGAAAAATATCAGTCATCAGGAATTGCTTTCGATGCCGGTATTTCGTGGGTATCCGAAAACAGGCTAACCTCATTTGGGATGGTTGCCCGTAATTTTGGATCACAGTTTACCACTTATTACGATTCAGGTGAAAAAGAACCCCTGCCTTTTGACCTTGCAGCCGGTATTTCACAGAAACTTGCCTATGCCCCGCTGGTAATTTCGCTGACAGCACATAACCTGAACAATTGGACGCTTGCAAAACCGGAAGAAAAACCGCTTTCGGGTGAGGATTTGTTTATCGAACCAGCCGAACCCATAGCTAAACAAATCATGCGGCACCTCATTTTAGGCATGGAAATTATGCCATCGCCGGCGTTTACAATCCGTACCGGTTACAACTATCACCTCAGGCAGGACCTAAAAGTTGAGGAACGATTATCGACGGTGGGCTTTTCGTTGGGCTTCGGGGTAAAAATCAAACGTTTCAGGCTCGATTATGCTACCACCCGATACCATATTGCCGGATCGTCGAATCATTTTTCACTGGCATTCAATATCGGGAATAACCTGTTTTAACATTAGAAATGTCGGAGAAAAAAATTGTAATAGCTATCGATGGTTATTCTTCGTGTGGAAAAAGCACACTAGCCAAATCGCTTGCCCGGAAACTTGGGTACATGTATATTGACAGCGGCGCCATGTACAGGGCCGTTACCCTATATGCCCTCCGCAAAAACTGGATAAATAACGGAGAACCCGATACCTGCGCCATCGTGTCGGGCATTGACCAGATAAACATTACGTTCAGGTTCGATCCTGAAACTGAACAGAACACTACATATTTAAATGGCGAAAATGTCGAGGAAGAGATCAGGCAGCTTGAGGTTTCGCAAAACGTAAGCCCGGTGAGTACCATTAAAGAGGTACGGCAGGCAATGGTGAAGCTTCAGCAGCAAATGGGACAAGAAAAAGGCATAGTGATGGATGGGCGCGATATTGGAACTGTGGTTTTCCCCAATGCCGAACTTAAGATTTTTATGACTGCAGACCCTGAAATACGGGCAATGCGCCGTTTTCGTGAGCTCGAAAGCAAAGGACTTGAAGTTTCGATGGATGAAATCAGAAGAAATATCGGCCAACGCGACCATATCGACCAGAACCGCACCGAAAGTCCGCTGAGAAAAGCCGATGATGCGATTGTCCTCGACAATAGTTACCTTACGCCTGAAGAACAATTGCAGTGGGCCGAAAACAAGGTAAGGGAAATTATCGGATCATCATGAAGGTAGTAATCGATACTAAATCAGGCTTTTGCTTCGGTGTAGTAAATGCCATAAAAAAAGCCGAAGATGAACTCGCATCGAAAGGTATGCTTTATTGCCTGGGCGATATTGTACACAACAACGAGGAAGTTCAGCGTCTTGCCGGCAAAGGAATGAAAACCATCAGCCGCGAAGAATTTTTTACCATGAAAAACTGCCGTGTACTTATCAGGGCACACGGTGAGCCTCCCGAAACTTATGCTTACGCAAAGGAAAACAACATCGAACTGATAGATGCCACTTGTCCGGTAGTGTTATCCATTCAGAAAAAAATCAAAAAATCATTTGAGCAGCAAAGCGAAAAAAATGGTCAGATGGTCATTTACGGGAAACCGGGCCATGCCGAAGTAGAGGGCCTTAACGGACAAACCGGCCACCAGGCGTTAGTGGTACAAAGCACCGACGACCTGGAAAAGATCGACTTTACGCGTCCGATAAGCCTGTATTCGCAGACTACAAAACCTCTTGAAGGGTTCAGAGAAATAGCTGAGGCCATACGTAGCCGGGCCGGAGAATACGTTCCGGTCGAAATCAGGGATACCATTTGCAGGCAGGTATCAAACCGAGCTCCTCACCTTTCACAGTTTGCTTCATCATACGACGTAGTTTTATTTGTTGCAGGTAAAAAAAGTTCAAACGGTGCGGTACTTTTCGATGTTTGCCGAAAAGCAAATCCAAAGAGCTATGCTATTTCGAACACTTCAGAAATTAATCAGGATTGGTTTAAGGGAGCCGAAACAATTGGCATTTGCGGGGCAACCTCCACCCCTCAATGGCTGATGGAAGAAGTTGCTGACTTTGTTTCCGGGTTATAGCCACCCTTTTGGCAAATCCTCATTTGTATTACCTTTACCCTCCAAGTAAATATTCAGCCATACCATGTTGTTTGCCGAAGTTATTCTGCCGTTGCCGTTGCATGAGCGTTATACTTATCTTATTCCTGAAGCATTTCAGGATAAGGTAAGACCCGGTGTCAGGGTATTGGTGCAATTTGGCAAAAGGAAAAACTATTCGGCATTGGTAACCTCAATAATACACGATGCCCCACTGGATTTCGAAGCAAAATCGATTGAAGCTGTACTCGACGACAATCCTGTCGTTTTCAGGGTAAACATGGATTTATGGGAATGGATTTCGGAATATTACATATGCCCGCTGGGCGAAGTAATGAACGCAGCCTTGCCTTCGGCCCTGAAACTGGAAGGGCTTGATGGGGTTGTGGAAGAAAAATACAGGGAAAAAACCAGGACAATTATATGCCTGAACCCCGAATTAGCCAATCCGGATAAATGGGATCAGACAATTTCATCCCTATCAAGGGCGCCAAAACAAAAAAAACTTTTGGAATATTTTGCCGAATTGACTGAACTTACAGGTCGGGGCAGCAACATAAGAATCGACCGGAAAACCTTATTGCAGATATCGGGTTTAGAAACCAGTGTCCTGAACCAGCTTATCGGTAAAAAAATTCTTTTCCCACAAACGGAAACAGTGTCGAGGCTCGAAACCGAAAACGTTGTTCAGTCCTCTTTAAACCTGTTGAACCAATGGCAAGAAGAAGCCATAACTCAGATCAGGGAGGAATTTAAACAGAAATTGGCTGTACTTTTACATGGCGTAACAGCAAGCGGCAAAACCGAAATTTATATCCACCTGATAGAAGAAATTGTCAATAAGCGACGACAGGTTTTATACCTGGTGCCTGAAATTGCACTTACCCCACAGATTGTATCGCGCCTGAAGAAGGTTTTCGGAAATAAAGTTGGTGTTTATCATTCGAAAATGAGCGATGCCGAAAGGGTTGAAATATGGAAAAAGGTGCTGCAATTTGGGGCTGGTCATAAAGATGGCTACCAGATAATACTTGGGGCGCGATCGGCAATATTTCTTCCATTCAACGATCTGGGTCTGATTGTGGTTGACGAAGAACACGAAAGTTCCTATAAACAGCACGACCCGGCTCCCCGCTATCATGCACGCGATATGGCTATTGTTCTTGGGCAACAGCACAACGCACAGGTTTTGCTCGGTTCGGCCACACCATCGTTTGAAACCTACCTGAATGCATTAAAGGGGAAATACGGACTGGTAAAACTCGAAAAAAGGCACGGTCAGGCAAAAATGCCGCAAGTTGTGGTCGCCGATATTCAGTATGCATTTAAGCGTAAACAGATGATATCGATGTTCACACCCGAACTGCACCGTTGCATAGGCGAAACCCTTGAAGCGGGTAGGCAGGTAATCCTCTTCCAGAACCGCAGGGGATATTCGCCTTACATAGAATGTATGGATTGTGGCTGGATACCCTGGTGTGTTAATTGTGACGTGAGCCTCACTTTCCATAAAAAACACAGCCGTTTGTCGTGCCATTACTGCGGGCATCACACCCCTTTTCCAGTAAAATGCAGCAGATGCGGTTCTACAAACCTGAAAACCAGGGGGATGGGAACTGAAAAAATCGAAGATGAACTAATTAGGTTATTTCCGAATGCCAGGATGGCAAGGATGGACCTCGATACCACCCATTCGAAAAAAGCATTCGAGCGGATCATTCACCAGATGGAAACCCGTAAAATTGATATTCTCATAGGTACTCAAATGGTTACCAAAGGATTGGATATCGAACATGTTGGCCTTGTGGGCGTTTTAAACGCCGACAATCTGTTGAATTTTCCCGATTTCAGGGCACATGAAAGGGCTTTTCAGCTTATTCAGCAGGTAAGCGGCCGTTCGGGCCGGAGGGACCACGAAGGGAAAGTTATAATTCAAACTTCGCAACCCTTGCACCCGGTAATCGAATACCTGAAAAACGACGATTACGAGGGGT
>CAZMDP010000026.1:0-9901 GCA_964565015.1 uncultured Prolixibacteraceae bacterium
AGATTTTATTTAATTTCAGAAATTATTTCACAAACGCTTTGACCACCATAGCTTCACCATCTCATTCATTAATAATGTTATAAAAACCAGCTTCGGCAGGCACTACAAAGGTTTCGGCATAATTCACATGCATAGATACACCGTTGGCCGTTTCAACCCTGATGACTGATCCTTCGACCAGGTTTAAAACATGGCATTTTCCGTTTGTTTCAACAAGGGCTTCTGTATGAATATGGATACGGTGTACGTCATACAAATGTTTTTCATGGGTAGGTAAATGAAAGAGTTGCCAACCGTTACCCTCCCCAATTTTTACAGGTTTCGAAATCAGCTTTTCTTCCACATAGTTACCTTTTCGGTTGAAATCGAGGTTTTCCATGGCCCGTCCGATATTCAAAGGGCGGGGCTTTCCATCCAGATCGGGGCGTAGCCAGTCGTACATTTTAAAGGTAAAAATGTAGGGTGTGGAGCTGATTTCGAGCACCATGCAATCTTTGCCCGAACCATGTACCGTTCCCGGTGGTATTAAGTAGAGACCGTGCTTCGTTGCAGGCAATTTCTTCACATATTTATCAATTGTCACTTCTTTGTTGCAGAGGTAACTATCGGTTAGGGCCTTTTCAAATTCATCGGGGTTGATATCTTCCTGAAAACCGAGATAAACGCACGCATCGCTTTTTGCATCGAGTAAATAATAGGTTTCCTCCTGCGTAAAATCTTCGTTGAAATGAATTTTTGTATAGTCTGCTGTGGGATGGCATTGTACCGAAAGGTTTCCGCCATCGAAAGTATCGAGAAAATCGAAACGGATAGGAAACTCATGCCCAAAATGGAGAAAGTCATTGCCCAAAACAGCTTTGCTTTCAAGAAACATAAGGGTATCGAAGGTAACTTCGAGAAGCAGGCCTGAACTCTCGAAAATAATACCGTTCTCGGGTGAAATCAGTTCGAACGACCATGCATAATTTGGCACGCCCTTATTAAGTCCGTCAATGTTGTTTATGCACCACTGGCCCCCCCATGCGCCTGGTTCGAACCAGGGACGCACGCGGAAAATATTCCGGCTAAGCATTTTTAGCCCTTTTCTTAAATCGGAACCCCTCATCCAGGTAATTTCTGTCGGTCGTTGCCCGTCAACCATAACATCGATTCCTGGCAATATTTTTTGTTTATGCCGGTTTAAAACAGGCCAATCAACGAAATAGAAGCGCTTATACATGGCTTTGCTTTCGTAAGGTTCAATGGCACCCAGATTGGTTACTGCTTTTGCCCTCGCCCTGAACTGCAATTCGTTTTTGGGCAAATCGATGTAAACCCTATGACCCACAATTCCGGTTAAATGAGCTCCAACTCCATAAACGATATTCAAATCGGCTGTTTTATCCAATTGGAATGAATTCAGTTTTGCCTGATCAAAAAAATCAATCAGTCCGAGAGTAGTTCGTGTGCCAAATAATGGATCGTCACCTCCTGTGAATGGGGCAATCATTTCATCAGTTTCACGAACTGATTTTAAAGCAACCGATATATCTATCCAGTTTACTGTCAGGTCTTTATCATTGAAATATTGCTGTAGGTTTTTTCTGAAATCGTCGAAAAACACACCTATATAACCGTCGATAATTACGGTTTTGTGAATAGCCAGTTCATCTGCCAGACTTTGAAAACCTAAGTATATTTTTCCATCTTCAATCATGTGCGATGGATAAATATCATAATTGCCTTTTTCTACTTTCGGCTTTGAGGGAGGCATTAAAAACTGGCTGCTATTTCTCCGGATTTTATTCATCACTGATCCGCTTCTTTTGCAAATTTTTCAAACATTTGAATAGCCTTCCACAGCACTCCGGCTTCGCCCCGGAAAGTTCCCGATCCTTTGGGTTCATTATTTACAGTGTACCATTCATAAAAACCATTGTTGTCTTTCACCCGTTTTACCATCGGCTGTATATGTTCGTAGGCTTCTTCAATAAATCCGTTTTTGATAAGTTGCTGAATCATCCGGCCCCCAAACCAGGTCCAGTCGCCACCGTTTTGATAACAGTAGGGATACATGCTTTTATTTTTGAAGAATCCTTCGGGATAAGGCGGATACATGGTAAGACCAATGGATGCTGCCCCTGAAGCTTTCACATTTTCAGCCATTTTTTCAATGGCTGTTTTTATTTCTTTCTTAGTTAACAATCCGGCCTCGATGGCAACAGCAGTTCCCCCATGGTAATAAATTTCATTTTCGTCAAAATCGTCGGGGAATGGCGAACCGTTGAGGTAAATGTGTGGGATGAATTTCTGGTTGGTTTCATCCCACAGGTATTTCCGGCAATTTTCAAAAATCAGCCTGTGCACCGGTTGCCATTTTTCTTTTGTGCCAGGAAGCAGTTCCATCAGGTTTTCAAGGGCAATTAAAAACATGGCGTTGTCGTATATGTCGATAGCATAGTGGGTATCGTCGGTGAGGTAAACGCCCCATTCGTGCTCGGGCTGCACATCGCCCCAGTCGGCCGTGGTGGCACCCCACAACAATCCGTATTGCTGATTGTAACGGTGTTTCATTAAAAAATCCATTGCCCAATCTAAACGCTCTCCAATCGATTTTTCGCCCACTTTTTCATCTAGAATGGAAGCATCGCCTGTGGCCAGTACATATTTGTAAACTGCTTGCACGAGTGACGATTCCTGATCGGTTTCCACTGTGTTTTTATGCCCGGCATAACGCGGTTCCATATCGGTGAAAATATAATCGTATCCAACCCCAGCTTTTTCTGAAGGAATAAACCCATCGATGATGTTGCCATCTTCGCCCTGCATCCTGAAAAAAACCAGCAGGTTTTCTTTAAGGACATCTTTATCAAAAACCTCAGCAGAGAGTTCGATGAAGGTATTGTAATCGCGAATCCACACTTCGCCGTATCCATCGCCGGCATTAAAGCCGGTTTTTACTATTGCCAGTGCTTTTTCTTTTACAAAACCGAAGTATTCGTTGGCCAGAATCTTCTTCTTAAGGATTTCATTTTGTGATGGCTGCGGTGCGCAAGTCATTGCAAAGACTGCGATACCAATAAAAACCAGCTTCTTCATTATGCTTATTTTAATTGATTACTCATTGATGGTGGTGGTGTTTGTATGCCCCATTTTTTGTTTGGCACGGCATCCATCTCAAATTCGAGTATTCCTCCTTTCATCAGGCTTTTTCTTTCTATCCAGGAATTTGTGATGGGTTTTCCATTAAAACTCAAACTTCGGATATAATAATTTTCCGGGCCGTTGTTTTTGGTTTTAATGATGAGTTGATTTTTAGGTTTTTCAGAAAGCCGGATGGTAACTTTTTCAAACTGGGGACTTCCGAACTGGAAAGTGGGTTCGGCGCCGGCATGTCCTTGTACATCGAACAGGCCGAGGGCCGACATCACGTACCAGGCGCCAAGTTGTCCCTGATCTTCGTCTTGCCCAAAACCATAACCATGAAGCGGTTCAGTGCCATAAAATTCGTTGCAGATGGTCCGGGTCCATTTTTGCGTATGCCAGGGTTTACCGGAGTAGTTAAACAGCCATGACTGATGCAGGCAAGGTTGGTTGCCCTGATTGTAAAGCATTTCAACACCTGAAAAACTGTGAATTTCCTGTCCGCCGCCAAACAGCGATTTACGGCTTTCTTCAAAGGTGTGTTCCAGACGTTCGTTAAACAAGTCAATACCGATTTTTTCTATTAACCCGGCAACATCGTGCGGTACAAACCAGGTAAACTGGTAGGCATTTCCTTCCTGAAACCCATCCCATGCTTTCATAGGGTCAAAATCCCGGATAAACTCTCCATCAGGCAATTTAGGTCTGATGAACTTTGTTTCCCCATCGAAAAGGTTTTTCCAATACTCAGCCTGTTCACTAAGCTTTCTGTAATCTTGTTCATCACCCATACTTTTTGCCATTTGAGCTACGGCATACGAACTGAATGCATATTCGAGCGTATGCGATGCCCCGAAATTGAATACCCATCCATTTGAAATTATGGTATCCTGATAAGGGATGTAACCTTTGTTTACAAAATAGTGCAGGTCGGATTTTCCGTTTCCAAGATTTCGGCCCCTATAGTCCAGTTCGTTTTTCACAGCAGCCTGGTAACCGGTTTGCCAGTCGAAATCCCGCAATCCACAGTTGTATGCCGATGCTATGAGTAAGCCCTGAAAGTTGGTCTGCACGCCGTTGGTATAAACCCCGGCAGCAACACCATCGTGAAGCCACCCGGTTTCCTTGTAAAAATCGATGTTCGACTGCAGATATTGAGTAAAATATTCGGGATAAGCCAACGCCCAAAGTTGGCTGAGGTTCCAGAAACCACCCCACATACCGTCGGTATTGAAATGGTTGTAAAGCGGTTTGCCGGTATCATCCAGAGGGATTTGACCTATCCCCTGGCCATTCAGTTTGTACTGTCCGTTTACATCGCTGGCAATGCCACGTCCAAGCAAGGCATGGTACAAGCCGGTGTAAAATTTGGTTTTATTCTCATCGTTATTATCCTCAATCTGAATACGGCCGAGTAATTCGTTCCATCGCTGTGTGGCAGCCGTTTTAACATCGTCAAATGTTTTTCCGCCAGCCTCAGTCTCAAGGTTCAGCCTTGCATTGTCGATGCTTGTGTATGAAAGGCCGACGTTCATTTCAACAACTTCGTTTTCAATGGTTTCGAAGGTGATATAGATGCCATTTCTTATGCCTTTTGTTTCCGATACGCCGGGTTGTATTTTTTCATCGACAAAGGTTCCCACTTCCGAAGGGTCTTTGCTGAGCCTGGCTACAAAATACATTTTCACATGGTTGCCTATGTCGCAGAATTTGGCATACTCAGGATAGGTTTCAACATAGCCTTCAATTTCGTTGCGGTTTGCCAAACGGGCATACGCTTCAATCACATCGCTGCTTTCGCCCTGTTTATGTCCGATGTCGAAGATGATGTGCGATTTTTCTGATGCAGGGAATGTATAACGGTGAAAACCTACCCGATCGGTTGCTGTAAGTTCGGCTTTTATGTTGTAATCCTTCAGCATCACCGAATAATAGCCTGGTTCGGCGTGTTCATCCTTTTTATCGAAACGCGAACGGTAGCCTTCGTCGGGATTGGCGAGGGTTCCGGGAACGGTTTTCAATTGGCCTGTTGCCGGCATTACCACAACGCCCCCAATCTGAAATTCATGAAAATGGCCAAAACCTTCGATAGAAGTATGCCGGTCGTCGTATCCACCAGGCAACCAGCTCCCAACACTCTCGTAAGCGTTGGTATGCGGAGCCAGTTTCGCCATCCCGAAGGGAAGGGCCGCCGGTGTGTAAAAAAACCACCGTCCGTGTACCGAACCGATTTGCGGGTTAACATACTGAACTGCGTTAAATTCGGATTTTTGTCGTGCTTCACGGGTGCAGGAAATCAAGAATAATAATCCTGTAAGGACTAATCCAATTCTCTTCATTTTCATTTTTTTCTGACTGAATAAATAGATACGAACAATAAATAGAGTGCACACAATACAAATACAAGCATGCCGGTAGTTATACCAAACATATCAGCAATTCCTCCTGTAATGAGCGGGATAATTGCCCCACCCGAAACTGCCATGATAACCAGTCCCGAAATCTCGTTGGTCCGGCCAGGATATTTTCCGGCGGTCAGTGAGAATATCAACGGAAATATATTTGATGATGCCATTCCCATCAGAAACATCAGGGTGAGTGCAAACAAAGCGCCCGGCGAAAGAATAAAAACCACAATGGAAGCAAGGGTTGCCAGCGATGATAAAAGAAGAAACCTGCCTGACTCAAATCGTGTCAGTAAAAGCGCTCCGGCAAAAGTCCCGAGCATTTTTCCGAAAAAATAGAGGCTGCGTCCCTGCATGGCCGGCTCGGCTTCCATCCCTATTTTCACCATCAGAAACTGCCCCGACAGGGAATTGACGCCCACATCGATGCCAACCAGAAAAAAAATGGCCAACACAATCATGGCTATATAACGAATGCGCAAGAGATGCAGCGACGACCTGAAACTGGCTTTCGGACCTGCACCTCGCGATTCATTGATAGGGGTTGCCAACAACCAAACATACGACAATACACTGAATACCCCGAAAAAAAGCAGGACCAATTTCCAGTTACCAAACCTGATGGCAAAAAATGTGGACAGATAGGGTGCAGCCATCGAACCGATGGCTTTTACAAACTGTGCAAAACTGAGGTAACTCGATCTTCGGGTTCCGGGAACCACATCGATAAGCAATGGATTGGCCGAAACCTGGATTATGGTATTCCCGATTCCAAGAAGTACAAATCCGGCCAATAGGGTTGGGAATGTGTATATTATGAATGGGAGAAAAAGTCCGGCTGCAGTAACCAACATGCCTATGTTCACCATATTCTTTTTCCCGATCCGGTCCTGAATGATGCCAACAGGCACCGATAGAATAAAAAACCAGATAAAAACTGCAAGTGGAATGAGCTGGGCAAGGGTATTGCTCAATTCAAAATCGGCTTTGGCATTATCGACCCCTACGCCCACCAGGTCGCAGAAGCTCATCACAAAAAACGAAAAGAGAACAGGAGTGATGACCAGTAATGATACTTTTTTCGTGTCCATAGTTTATAATCCAGAATCATCTTTGTTTTTATCGATTAACCGGGAATAAAACCGGTTGTCGCATAACATGGCGCTCCCAGCAAGTGCAGCATCTTCAGAAAGCGAGGAAAGAAGTACTTCAACCCTTGACCCTGCTGATTTAAGTTTATCGGAAAGGTATGGCCCAAACAAATGGTACGAAGCGGCAATATTTCCGCCGATAACCAGACACCCGGCATCGAAACTGTTTAGCCAGGGAACAAGAAATGATCCCAGGTTGTTGCCAAAGGTTTTGAAAAGACCTGTAATTATATTGTCTGTATTGGCAGCATCGGCAAGTTCTTTCACACCCGAAACAGTTTTCCCGGTTTGTTTTTTATATTCATGGGCAAACCAACGGGTTGAAAAATAATCGTCGGCTACCGAACTTCCAAACGGAACACGGTAAAGGAACCCATCTTCGGGAATACCGTATTTCCCGGCTACCGGGATATGATTATCGATAAACGTAGTTCCAAAACCGGTTCCCAATGTGATGGCCAGCAACCGTTTGTGGTTTACTGCATTGCCCATTAGCGACTCGCCAACTGCAAAGCATGCTGCATCGTTGAGGAACCTTACGGGGTAATTTTCCGGAATCATCAATCGTTGCCTGATTGCATCACTGATGTTAACTCCATAAAGGTTATCAAACTTCGCAACATCCCTGAACCATGCAATTCCGTTTTGATAATCGAATGGACCTGGCATGGCAAAGCCGATTCCGCAAAGGTTGGCAAATCCAAAACCCGAGGAGGCATCGCGGATGGCCTCAGCCCACACGTCAAGGATTTGATTTGCAGGGGCATGGCAATCAACCTGCTTCCTTACCCTGGTTCCGGCGATTAACCTGCCGGTTTGGCCATCATAAATCTGACAGGTAATATGACTTCCGCCAACATCGCATCCAATGGCTGGTTTTTCCATATTATCGTCTGATTTCAATGCTATAGGTAAATTTTACTGCATTATAAAAACCGATGTTATACTCAACCGGGCGGTCGCCAGGGTCATATACAAACCGTTCGCGGATTAAAACCGGATCGCCGGTTTTTATTTTCAGCCATTTGGCTGTGAAATTGGTTGCCTTGCGCGCGCTGATCTGTTCGCGCGACAACTTGACCGGCGTATCGAATTTGTTTTCAAGCAGATCATATAATGGCTGCGAAAAATCTTCGTCGGGTGTGATGCCAAGGCGGGGATGGAAATAACTTTCGAAATATACAAACGGACCATCGGAATCGCCCCGCAACCTGACCAGTTTTACAACCCTGGTGCGTTCGGGAAGGTTGAAAAACCGGGCAAACTTTTCGCCGATTTCCTCCCACGAAGCTTCTATCAGGTAGTTTTTAAACGCCAAACCTTTGTCGTTCATTTCCTGGGTAAACGAGTGCCAGTTGTCGAGGCGGGTGGTTACCGTTTTGGGCGCCACCTTGGTTCCAAGGCCTTTCTTGCGCACTATAAGTCCTTCATATTCGAGTTTGTTGGTAGCCTGCCTTACCGTATTACGGCTTATACCCAGTTGTTTGGCCAGGAACTCCTCGCGGGGCAGAAATTCACCGTTCTGATATTGAGGCATTTCTATCAGTTTCCGGAGAAGTTCTTCTACCTGAATATGCAGGGGTAATGGACTGGAATGATCAATCGTTAGCTCCATATTTGTTTAAATGTTCAAACATATTACAAATGTAGGAATAAATTTAACATCAAGTACCGTAGTAGTCAAAATCCACGAAGCAAACTATAGTTCCGCATACGTCGCAAACAATACTCTTGGGTCGGATGTTAAAGTGTAAAATAAGTGTATGAACAGGCTTGATTTTCTTAAAAGTTTGCCTTTTATTACATCGGGCACCATGTATAAAATAAATGAATTGCAGGAAATAACAAACCGTTTTGGCAACACGGAAACCATGCCGGTACTTTTTCTCGGACATGGAAGTCCGATGAATGCCATTGAAGAGAATGAATTTGTTGCCGGTTTCCGAAAAACGGGCAATGAAATCCCGCGCCCCAAAGCAATTATTTGTGTTTCGGCTCATTGGGAAACCAGGGGCACTTATGTAACAGCTATGAAACAGCCCAGGACTATTCATGATTTTGGTGGGTTTCCGAAGGAACTATACCAGGTTCAGTACCCTGCTCCGGGAGATCCTGAGTTGGCGAAAGAGGTTAAGAACCATCTGAAAAGTACAGAAACAGGGCTCGATTATAACTGGGGCCTCGACCATGGCAGTTGGAGCGTGGTGAAACATCTCTATCCCAAAGCTGATATACCGGTAATCCAATTAAGTCTGGATACCAGAAAAACACCACAGGAGCATTATGCACTGGCCCGTGAACTTTCATTTCTCCGGCAAAAAGGGGTGCTGATTATTGGTAGCGGAAATATGGTGCATAACCTGCGTATGGTTGCCTGGGACAAACTGAATACAAGCGGATATGCTTATGAATGGGCTACGGAGGCAAGCGAAAAAATGAAATCATTCATCCGTAAAGGAGATCATCAATCGCTCATCAACTATAACCAGCAGGGACGTGCCTTTGAGCTTTCAATCCCCACCCCCGAACATTACCTGCCTTTGCTGTATGTTCTTGCCCAACAGGAGAAAAACGAATCGATTGAATTGTTTAACGACAAAGCCGTTGCCGGTTCGCTCACCATGACGTCGATTAAGATCAGTTGAAATGGTTCTTGTATTGATTTTGAAACGAACCCCTTTAAAACGGGGCGAGTTCTCCCGCCCAACCGGGACAGGCTATACTATACCATAAAAAACAAACAATCTTGATAGTATGAAATATCTTTGTCAGTTATGTTTAAAGTACCATAATTCAACCCGATAAGTAGTTATTTATAACTTAAAATTTTTATAATTATTTATGTGTCAACAGTTTTTTATTTTTATATTTGCCACTAAAGGGGGCTACCAGAACTGGAGTAAAAACTGGCTGTTTGATACTATGGAGCTATTGCCCCCTTTGTTTTATTTTTTTAATCCTTTAAAGGTTTCAACATATTTTTTCGGAACACTACAAAAAAAAATAGCGGAAGGTTCGCCACCAAAGGTATGATCATTATCACAAGGAACTGCAAAAAAGTTCAATGGTTTGCCGTAAGGTGGCAAAAATCTGAAAAATCCATTCAAGTTCAATATAAATAAATTTCTGGTGCCTGATTTTATCGTACCTCCACCACCGATTCGTGTGCCAGGTTCAGGTTATTGCTGATAATGATGGTGTCGCCGGGTTCGAGGCGGGCGC
>CAZMDP010000027.1:0-9889 GCA_964565015.1 uncultured Prolixibacteraceae bacterium
CCTTATCAATGAGGCAACTTCCGATGGTGATAACCCTGCCGAGATCCAGTCTTTTTCAAATTCTTTAGGGATAATGAGTGGCATGCGCTTTTTGGTGTTGTGGATTTTTTCCATTAATGAGTTGGCAGGTGTTGTCACTACACTGAAGGTATGCACCTGTTCCCCGTTTTCAGGGTTCAGCCATTTGTCGTAGAGGCAACCCAGCGAAAAAATCTCCTGGCTTATGGTAGAAATCAGGTAAGGGTATTTGGTTTTATTGAACAACCGCCATTCGTAGAATCCGTTAATACCCAGCAAGCATCGCTGAGAGGCAGCAGCCTTGCGGAACGATGGTTTTTCAAAAATGGTTTCGCCCATTGCGTTGAGCGTTTTTGTTTTTATGTCGAGTGCAGTTTCCTGATTGTTTACCCATGCAGGGATAAGCCCCCAACTGCTCAATGTTATCCCCTCGGCAGTGACCACCGGCAACATGGGATGATCGAAACCGCTTGCAAAATAGTAAACCGGCAGATCATCGTTTATGCCGATGTCGGATAAAAGCGAGGGGTTAACGACCAATTCGTAACGCTCGGCATATTTTTCGAGCCTCCGGGTAAGATATGCAACGGCGTAACACATCAGAAATTAGTGGTTAATAAATTCTTTTTTGCTCCTTGCGTTCCCATTTCCGGTAGAGTTCTTCCATTTCCTGGCGGTGCCTTTCCATCAGGATGTCCCATTCTTCCTGGATATCCCTGTCGAGAAATCTGTCGAAACGGGGAGGTGGCTGATTGAAGAAGAACCTTGAAGAGGGATCGCCAAATTCATCCAGGTCTTCGAACTCCCTGAAAAAATCCCTTAGGCTCTTTATGTTGGGCATAATAAAACCAGGGGGCAGCATAAATGATGAGTCGGGCCCCATAAAAAACGAGGTATCTCTTTGAAATGAAAAATTCCTGAAAAACGAGGAATCGGGAAATCCAAACCTGAAAGGCGAGGGTTGCCATTCGTCGCTGAAAAACCGATTGGGGAAATCGCGGAAAAAAGGCAATCTTCGTAACAGACTGTCGTTAAAAATATCGGGAAAGGGGCTTCGCCGGCTGAAAAAATCTTCCCATCCTCCAAAATCAGGAAAATTGAAAGTGGTGTCGGAAAACCACTTAAACGAATAAGTGGAATCGTACCTTAACAGGTTGCCCTGTTCGTCATACTCTTTGTTTACAATAATCTGCTCATCGGGTTGCCGGTTTCTTTCGGCTCGTTTTTGTGCATCTGCAGCATTGTACATGGCTATTACTGCTGCAATGAATAAAATTGTCTTTTTCATGGCCACAGTTTTTTATGCCAAAATTACAAAGGGTAAGTTATATTTAGTTTTAACAAGCGTGAAAAAATCTAAAAAAACCGAATGGTTGAAGCAATAATTTTAATCATACATATGATCATCGGGACCGTGTGCATCGCCACAATCACAATCGCAACCCAATCCTTTTTCGTATTGAACCAGGGCCCGTACGCTCATTCCCATACTCGAAAATCCACCGTCGTGGAAAAGGTTTTGCATGGTAACTTTTCGGGTGAGGTCAGAAAACAGGGTGATGCAATAGTCGGCACATTCATCGCCTGTAGCGTTGCCGAGGGGCGACATACGTTCTGCAAAATCAAGTAACCGGTCGAAACCTTTCACACCGCTTCCGGCAGTGGTAATGGTGGGCGACTGCGATATGGTGTTTATCCTCACCCTGCGTTCGCGGCCGTAAATATAGCCGAAGCTCCGTGCAATCGATTCGAGGAGCGCTTTGGCGTCGGCCATGTCGTTGTAACCATAAAAAGTACGCTGAGCGGCCACATAGCTCAGGGCAACCACAGAGCCCCATTCGTTTATGGCATCGAGTTTACGGGCTACCTGAAGCACTTTATGAAACGAGATGGCCGAAATATCGAGGGTTTTTTCGAGCATATTATAATCGAGGTCGCTGTAATGACGGCCTTTACGCACGTTGGGTGACATACCGATGGAGTGGAGTATGAAATCGACTTTGCCGCCAAGATATTGCATCGACTGTTCGAATAACGACTTAAGCTCCTCAACGTTGGTGGCATCGGCGGCAATGGCTATGGTATTGCATTTTTCGGCCAGTTTCGAGGTGTCGCCCATGCGAAGGGCCACAGCCGTGTTGGTTAGGGTAAAGGTTGCACCTTCTTCATAGGCTCTTTCTGCAACTTTCCAGGCTATCGAATCGGCATTTAAAGCACCGAAAATGATCCCTTTTTTACCTTTCAGCAGATTATACGACATAATTGTTATGATTTTTTGTTTCGGGATGCAAAGTTAGGTTATGTTTCAGAAATAAAGACAAAAAAGACTTAAAAAAATTAAAGTTAACATTTAAGAACATGATTTCCGTTAAACTTTGTCTCGATGAAGTCGAAAATTAAAACAAATCAAATCCTCACGGCACACGAATCGGGCATCCAGCCTTTGTTGCCATCGGGGATTCGGATTTCTTTCCAACTGTTTAGGCTATCGGTAATTTCTACTTTCAACCCCTCGTGAATGAGAAATAGATCGGTTCCGGTAACCGATGGTGAACTTTTTACCGCAACGCGTGGACAAAAAACAATGGCATATTTTCGCTCGGTAATGGCTTTTTTCTGGCGGTTGGCAAACGAAAAGCTGAAAATAGCGAATAAAAGGATAAATAGCCCCGACCAGAAAGTCAGCTTTTTAACCCATGCAAACCGTGAAAACAAAAAGGTACCTAGCAGCACCAGGAAAATGATGAAAGCACCTAAGCTCAACTTTGCCCATTCGTCGGCCGAGGCCTTATTTACAATGGTTGTCCTCCAGCGCAGAAAGAATGGTTGCGGAAGTTCCTGAACGTTGTCAACGGTAAATTGGTTGGCAATCCTGATGTTAAAGTTGATGTCATCGTTCGATGGATCGAGCAATTTTGCCCTTTCGTAGTTAAGCAGGGCTTGCGCTATATTGTTGTTTTTATAGTAAGCATTTCCAAGGTTATAATAAACCTGAGCCGATTCTTTTCCCGATGCAAGGATTTGTTCGTAAAGCAGCACAGCTTTTTCGTATTCCTGGTTCATGTAATGCTGGTTGGCCAACTCGAGCAAGCTGGCAGGATCGGAAGTTTGAGCCTGCGAATAATCAACAGGCGGAGTGACCGTTAACTGCAGGTCGGATTGCTCCTGCGAAATGGCAATCAAAGGCACAATTAAGGCAAATATGATGATGAAACGGTTCATAACATTACCTTTTAATTTGTTTTTCCAATTTACTGATTACTTTTTCTGCCTTATCGAAAACATCGTGCATGGCCTGGTTTCCACCGGCAGGGGCATACCTGGCAAACTCGCACTGATCGGCTACTTCGAGTAATTCACTGATGAGCATATCGTCAACATTTCGTTTCTTCAGTTCCTCAACAGCGGTTTCACGCATCAGGTTGGCAACCGGAATGCCCAGTTTATCGCTCAGGTAACCCCATAGGGCTTTAAGTACCGATTCGTAGAAGTCGTTTTCGAGGTTCTTTTTCAGGTTCGATTCGGCAATCCGAAGGTGTTTCCGGGCAACACGGTTTGCTTTTTTGTTCCTGACGAGAGCAACGTTTGCATTCTCGCGCAACTTCTTCCTGTACACCACAAAGAATATCAGGAAACCGAGTAGTCCTGCAATATATAGGGCATAGAACAGATTACTGCCAAAAAAGGTATGCCCCGAAATTTTGAGCGGCATCGGTTTTTGCCATATAAACCTTATGTCCTGGCCAATAAGCTGCAGGTCCTGCCGCCTCACGGTGCGCATCACCCCAGAAGTGGAACGGTCGTCGGCTCCTTTAATTACCCTAAGGGTGTATTCGGGTGTTGAGCGTTTTTCATATTGCCCCGTAGCAGGGTTAAAAAAGGCAAACTGCACAGGGGGTATGGTGTAATTGCCCTCGAACCGGGGCTGGAACAGGTACTCCACCGTTCTTGACCCTGACATTCCCGCATCGCTTACCCTTATGTTGTCGGTAGTACGCGGGTCATATTGGTCGAAATCGGAAGAAAGTTCCAGTTTGGGCGATTGAACGAGCCTAAGGTTTCCTGAACCATTAATGGTTAATTTCAGGGTAACTGCATCGTTGGTGGTAACTTCGGTATCGCTTATTTCGGAAGTAATGTTAAAGCTTCCAACGCCTCCGTAAAAATTGGCTGGTGCCGGTGGTAAGTCGCGAACAGTTATGGAAACCGGGTCGGCGGTGAGTTTTGCCCGGGCGGTTTGAATACCACTGAAGAAATCGTCGAAGAAACTGCGCTGACGGACACGTTGTTGCACCAATACCGTTATATTAAACGGCCGAATGGTAATGTTACCCGACTGCTGCGGGAAAAGCACCGTTTTTTTCAGTACACCTACCTGGTAAATTTTGTCGTTATACACCTCCCGGGTGAAATTAATCTGTTGCGGGATATCAATGTCCTGCGTAAAAAATCCTTCGTATGTAGGGAGTGTTACTTCCTCAAAACCTGTTAATGGCAAGTTGGGATTGGCATAAAGCTTAACGGTAGCAATTATCTGTTCACCCTTATAAACGTTACGCTTGTTCAGTTCCAATCGCAGGAAC
Source organism: uncultured Prolixibacteraceae bacterium (assembly GCA_964565015.1). Taxonomy (GTDB): domain Bacteria; phylum Bacteroidota; class Bacteroidia; order Bacteroidales; family Prolixibacteraceae; genus UBA1413. The sequence goes on from CAZMDP010000027.1 coordinate 4,602, forward strand.
AGGTCATCCCTGCTGATGGTTCCGCTTTGCGATTCGGGTTGCTGCTGCTGTTGCTGCTGCCCCTGAGGTGCTTGCTGCTGAGGCCTGCCGGTAACTACCTGAATGGTTAAAGGGTTCGATTGTATAACTTTCCCGTCCACTTCTATCGATGCGGGCCTGATGTTGAAAGTACCCTGTTCCCTGGCCCTGAGAATATAAGTGTATGAAAAAGTTACGCTCTGGCTGGTACGCCCGTTGATTATCTGCACGCTGGTCGATTGCGAGGTGCTGGGTCCCATCAGAACGTCGAAACTGCTCAGATCGGGCAGTTTAAGGTTTTCGCCCCGTGCATTGACCGTAAAGGTAAGCCTGAACTGATCGCTCACCGATACGGCATTGGGCGCTGACATTTCGAGCCGGGGATCTTCGGCCGACACAACCAGGCCGGCGAAAATAAATCCTATCAGTAAAAATATTTTTTTAAGCATTTCCACGCTTTTATATTTTGTCATTCCGATTACAAAATTACCAGTCTTTTTCAACCCTCGCAGGCCTTGCCTGCTGAGCCTGTTGTTTTTTTACTTTTTCCTGAATATCGCGTTCGGCATTTTGCAGGGCCTGTAATAATTGCTCTGCATTCTGGGGCGATATTTTTGGTGGTGGTTGCTGTTGTTGTTGCTGTTGCTGATCCTGGTTCTGATCCTGGTTCTGATTTTGATTTTGCTGCTGCTGATCTTGTTTATTCTGCTGATCCTGTTGCTGTTGCTGATTCTGTTGCTGCTGATTTTGTGGCTGATTTTTCAGCATCTGGGCATAAGCCAGGTTGTATTTGGTATCCAGATCGGATGGATTGTTGCGCAAAGCCTCTTTGTAAGCTTCGATGCTTTCGTCGATCTTTTGTTGAAATAACAGGCTGTTCCCCAGGTTATGGAGCGCCCTGGCTCTTTCAACCGGTGTCGGGGCCTGTTCGGCCAGCTGCCTGAATGCAGCCTCCGATTCGGAAAACCTCATTTGTTTGTATTGCGAATTGCTCAGGTTGAAGTTCCATTTCGGATCGTGTGGCCTTTTTTCGAGCGCTCGCCTGTATTCGCTTTCGGCCTTCATAAAACTTGCCGTATCGAGTTTGGTGGTGTCTTTAAGCCCCTGCATATAGTAACGGTTTCCCTGCCTTACAAAACGTCGTTCGTTCTGGGCATTTGCTATCGAAACAATAGTTATCAGCAATATGAATAATACAATCCTTTTCATGGCACATTCCTTTTCAGGTAAACAATTTTATGCGGCGCAGGTATCTGTTTTTGCGCTCCATAATCAGAAATTCAAGCAATAATAAGGCCAGACCTGCGGCAAAAAAGTAAGGGAACAGGTCTTCGTATTCGGAAAACATCTGTGTTTCGATTTCGGTTTTCTGCATTTTGTTTATTTCGTCGAGAATATCTTCCAAACCCACGTTGGCGGTACTTGCCCTCAAGTAGATGCCATTGCCTGCAGCGCTGATTTTTTCGAGCATAACCTCATCGAGACGGGTTATGACGATATTTCCATCGCGGTCGCGACGGTAGTCGGTCTGGCCACCCCTGACAACAGGTATGGGGGCGCCCTGTGGTAATCCCATTCCAATGGTGTGTACAACAATTCCCTGCTGTGCAGCCAGTTGGGCAGCACCAACCGCGTCGTCCTCATGGTTTTCGCCATCGGTAATAACAATAATTGCTTTGCTGCTTTCGGGGTTGGGCGAAAACGATCGGGTAGCCAGGTTAATGGCCGCTCCGATTGCAGTTCCCTGGCGCGGCACAATTTCCGGACTAACCGATGCCAGAAAAAGTTGAGCCGATGAATAATCGGAGGTTATGGGCAATTGTGTGTAGGCTTCTCCTGCAAATACAATTAAACCGATTTTGTCGTTTTTCAACCGGCTAATAAGCCTGTCGATGGCACGTTTGGCCCTTTCGAGGCGGTTTGGCTTTATATCTTCGGCCATCATACTGTTCGAAACATCGAGTGCGATGATGATTTCGACCCCTTCGCGCTTAACAGTTTGTAATTTCGAACCGAATTGGGGACGGGCTGCCCCCAGAATGAAAGCAGACAAGGCCAGCATGAGCAGGATAAATTTAAATACAGGCCGTGCGTTCGAAGCCGAAGGCATCAGTTGGCTGATGATCTCGAGGTCGCCAAATTTCCGGAGGGCACGTTTACGCAAAATTCTCGAAAAAATAAAGAATATGGTTAGGATGGGAATGAGCCAAAATCCCCAAAAATATTCCGGATATGCAAATCTGAACATTTCCATAGTCATCAATTATTATGGGATGTTTCGGAACAGGGTTGTACGCAAAACCAGCGAAGCAATCAGGAAAATGAGCCCTGCCAATGCAAATGGCATAAACTCTTCGGCACGGCGGCTAAACTCTTTCACTTCGATTTTCGATTTCTCCAACTGGTCAATTTCTTTGTAAATCTCGGCCAGTTTAAGGTTATTTGTTGCCCTGAAATACTGGCCGCCCGTGATGTTGGCAATCTGACGGAGCATATCTTCGTCAATCCTGACTTCCATATCCCTAATCTGGGTGCCGAAGGGAGTCTGAACCGGATACGGTGCCATCCCGATGGTTCCCACGCCTACGGTATAAACCCTGATACCGAAAGTGCGGGCAATTTCGGCCGCAGTAATGGGGGCAATTTCGCCGCGGTTATTTTCACCATCCGAAAGAAGGATGATTACCCTGCTGATGGCGTCACTGTCTTTGAGCCTTGCCACAGCGGTGGCCAGACCATTGCCAATGGCAGTGCCATCTTCGATGAGGCACGTTTTTATTCCACTGAACATGTTAAGCAGACCAGCCATGTCGGTGGTAAGAGGAACCTGTGTAAATGCTTCGCCGGCAAAAACCACCAGCCCCATGCGGTCGTATTCACGCCCTGAAATGAACTCCATGGCCACTTTTTTGGCGGCTTCGAGCCGGTTGGGCTGAAAATCCATAGCCAGCATACTGGTGGAGATATCAAGGGTGATAACTATATCGATCCCTTCGGTGGTAGTGTTTTCCCATCGGGTTGAGGATTGCGGGCGGGCCAGTACCACTATAAAAAGCGACATGGCTGCCAACTGCAGCACAAATGGTAAATGACGAAGAATATGCCGCGCTGTCAGAGGCGACCTGAGCAACGGAGCAGTGCTTGAAACCTGAATGCTGGCAGTATTCCGTTTATAGCGGAACACATACCATAAAACCATTGGGATGAGTCCCAGCAGCAGGTAAAACATTTCAGGATTCTGATAGGTATGTTCTCCAAACATCTTTAAAAACTATTTTAAGGTAACCTCTTCACCTTCAGTGTTTTCATCGGTTTGAGGTTGTTCAGGTTTTTTAACTTCTTCAATTTTGGTATCGTTTATAAAAAAGTATGCATTCACCAACGTAAGGTTATGGTCATCGGGCAGAGGCAGGTATTTGGCGAATTTGACCAGGTCGGCCAGATGGAGTATCTGGGTAAGGTTCGAGAACGATTTTTCGCTCAGTATTGAACCACGCGACATAAAGGCACTCAGTGTTTCGTCGGAAGTATATTCCATTGCCGGAATGGCAAAACGCTCTTCGATGTAATTCCTGAGCACATCGGTTACCTGACTGTAAAACTCTTTTATTTTGTCTTTCTGCCAGATTTTTTCGTCCCTTATCCGGTCGAGTTCGCGCAAGGCAATAATATGCGGCGGTTCTTTTGGTTTTGAGGGAAGCGAAAATACCGGGAGGTTTCTTTTCCTCCGACTGATGTAATAGAAGATGAAAAAGATAATTCCACCCAACAAAATAACGCCGAATATCCATGGCAATACCTCTTTCAGGGTAACCGGTGCATCGTAGGGCATTTTAATGTCGGTTGGCCCACGGGTAGTATCAATTTGCATAGTGTAAACCCTGATGAATAGTTCGTTGGATGCAATGGAATCGAGCCGGTCGTCGAAATACAGCCTGAACCAGAAAGGCGGAATACGGTGCTCGCCACTATCGAAACTTGTAATCAGAAACTTTTGAACAAGCTTCATGGTGTTGTTTTCGAGAATGGTATCGATGGGCGATTGCCTGAGTATCTCGATGTATTCCGAAATGTTATCGGCCAGAACAGGAAACTCCATTTTCAGGTTTTCGGGCTTCTCGAGTTCCAGAGTAAGATTTACCTGATCGCCAATAAGTATATGGGTCGAATCGAGACTGGCTGTAGCTTTTATCCTTTGTCCCGATGAAATGACAGGTAAACTGCTTAACAGGGAAATTCCCAATATTACCAGAAAAGTTTTAAACAAATATCTCACCTTCGCGCCTCCCTTCTTTTAAAAAGGTTCATCAATGATTTTACATAGTCTTCGCGGGTATTTATGAGTGCGGCATCAACTCCGCAGCGGGTAAAAATGCCTTTAAGTTTTTCGTTTTGGTCGAACCACCATTTCCGGTACATTTCGCGGGTAGCCCGGTTGCTGCTGTTCACCCATATATAACCGCCGGTTTCGGCATCTTTCATTTTAATCATTCCTATTGCGGGAAGTTCCTGTTCCCTTTCGTCGAAAATTTTAATGGCAACCACATCGTGTTTGCTGTTGGCTACCGAAAGGGCTTTTTCCAATTCTGGATTATCGTCAATAAAATCGGAAATCACAAACGCGGTACATTTCTTTTTAATGGCGTTTGTGAGGTAACGCAAAGCGTCGGGTATGTTTGTGCCTTTCTTTTCGGGTCTGAAATAGATAATTTCGAGTATTATCAGGAGTATATGTGAACGCTATTTTTTTGCTGGTATGAATTTTTCGATGGTTTCATAAAAGAAAATCACCCCGATTTTATCATTGTTCTGTATAGCCGAAAAAGCCAGAATGGCGGCGATTTCGGTTATCACATTCTTTTTCATACGCTGGAACGAACCAAACTCGCGCGAACCGCTTACATCGATAAGCAGCATAACCGTGAGTTCGCGTTCCTCCTCAAATATTTTTACATAAGGATGATTATATCGGGCGGTAACGTTCCAGTCGAGGTTACGGATGTCGTCGCCAAACTGGTATTCGCGAACTTCAGAAAAAGCCATCCCTCGCCCTTTAAAAGCGCTGTGGTATTCGCCGGCGAATATGTTCCGCGACAAACCCCGTGTTTTGATCTCGATCTGCCGGACCCGTTTTAATATATCGGTTGTATCCATGTACAAGTTAAAAGGCAAAAGTCAAAAAACTAAACTTATATTCAGCTTAATAACATTAAACTGCGAACTGTACCCCGATTAAATCGGGGGTGAAATATTAGGGTACTGCAATGGTG
>CAZMDP010000028.1:0-9850 GCA_964565015.1 uncultured Prolixibacteraceae bacterium
GTCGCGGTTTGCATCGAACATGAGCAGGTAGCCCATGATGATATATCCAGCCATTTCGACCATTCTCCGTGCATGAAAATCGACATATTCATTATCGTTTACCGATAATACGTGATTTACTGCATGTTCGTATTCCTCGGTCATTATTATCAGGGAGCGTTTCAGGAATGCCAAATCGGGAGCTACCTTACGCGCTTCATATTCCCTGATTTGTGCCAGATAAGCACCAGTGGTGACCCCACGAATAGCAGCAACAACCTGTAATTGCGTGGTACCTTCGTAAATAGAGGTAATCCTGGCATCACGATATATTCTTTCTACCGGATAATCTTTCATAAAACCTGATCCACCATGCACCTGAACGGCATCATATGCCAACTGGTTACAGAATTCACTTGCCATCCCCTTAACCAGTGGAGTATATAAATCGGCAAGTTTCTGATAGGTTTTCATCTCCTGGCGTTCTTCCGGTTCAAGCTTTCGCTCTTCAGAAATGTGCATATATATCTTATACAGATCAACAAACCTGGCAGTTTCGTATAAAAGGGTTCGCGAAGCATCGAGTTTTGCTTTCATGGTAGAAATCATTTCATAAACCGCAGGGAAACGAATTATCGCTTTTCCAAATTGGACCCTTTCCATGGCATAGTTTAATGCTTCGCGGTAGGCAGCTTCCGATATCCCAACCGATTGAGCAGCAATACCTAACCGCGCTCCATTCATCAACGCCATCACATATTTGATCAGTCCCATTTTCCGATCGCCAACCAGTTCGGCAGGGGCATCTTTAAAAACCAGTTCGCATGTAGGCGAACCAATAATTCCCATTTTATGCTCGATACGCCTGACGGTTACCCCTCCATTCTCTTTGTGATGAATAAACATTGAAAGGCCGCGTCCGTCTTTTGTTCCAGCTTCACTTCTGGCCAAAACCAATGAAATATGACCATCGCCATTGGTAATGAAACGCTTTACGCCATTGAGCAACCAGGTGCCTTTGGCTTCATCGTAGGTGGCTTTAAGCTGAACAGCCTGCAAATCGGAACCAGCATCCGGCTCGGTAAGATCCATTGCCATGGTTGCGCCAGCAGCTACCTGTGGTAGATATTTTGCTTTCTGCTCTTCTGATGCAAACTCATTTATGGTTTCGGCACAATCCTGAAGGCCCCATATGTTCACAAATCCGGCATCGGCACGTGAAACAATATCCGCCGCCATAATATAAGGTACATTGGGGAAGTTTAGCCCACCATATTTCCGCGGCAATGCCATTCCCATTAAACCTGCTTTAATTAAAGCATCGATATTCAATACCGTGCCGTCGGCGTATTTTACCCTTCCGTCAATTACTTCGGGACCTTGTGCATCGATACCCTCTGCATTGGGAGATATCACTTCGCCGCAAATTTCGCCAACCACTTCAAGCACTTTATCGTAGCTATCCATGGCATCTTCATAATCGATGGGAGCAAAATCAAATTCAGATTTTTCGGCAAAGTTGCGCTCCTTAAGCTGTACAATTTTTTCCATCATCGGATGCGTGAGATGGAATTTCAAATCCTTGTTATCTGTATAAAAATTGGCCATTTCAAATCATTTTAAATCAGTAAATCGAAAACTACTTGGTGTTTTTACGGTAATATTTGATCATTTTGGGGATGATCTCTGCAACATCGCCTGTAATCACATAATCGGCAATTGAATTTATCGGAGCTTCAGGATCGGTATTGATTGCAATAATTTGCGCCGATTCTTCCATCCCTGCACGGTGCTGGATCTGACCTGAAATTCCGCAGGCAATATACAGTTTCGGCCTTACAGTAACACCTGTTTGTCCGATCTGCCTTTCGTGACCGGCATAGCCTGCATCTACAGCAGCCCTTGAAGCTCCTACCTCACCGCCAAGTACTTCTGCCAATTCGTATAACAGGGCAAAATTTTCCCTTGAACCCACACCATATCCTCCGGCAACTATTATCGGGGCACCTTTAAGGTTTACTTTACTTTTTTCGATGTGCCGGTCAATAATTTCGACTACAAAATCTTCGGGTGACACATATTTCGAAACATCAATAATCTTTACTTTTCCCTTATAATTCTCATCTAAGATTTCTTTTTTCATTACCCCTTCCCTGACTGTTGCCATTTGAGGCCTACAATCGGGATTAATAATGGTTGCAATAATATTACCCCCAAAAGCTGGACGAATCTGGTAGAGCAGGTTTTTATATATAACCCCTGCTTTCTTATCTTCATGGTCACCAATTTCGAGACTGGTACAATCGGCCGTTAAACCACTGTGCAAGGCTGATGACACACGCGGGCCTAAATCCCTGCCGATTGAAGTGGCCCCCATAAGGGCAATCTGTGGTTTTTCAGCCTCGAAAAGTTTTACAACAATTGCGGTGTGAGGTAATGTCTGATATGGATATAACTTTGTATCATCGGCAATGTGTACAACATCGACCCCAAAAGGGAATAATTCTTTCTCAATTCCTGTGAGGTTAGTACCTATAACTACAGCTTCGAGTTTGCATTTCAGCGTATCGGCCAATTTTCGGCCTTTGGTTAACAATTCCAGACTAACTTCGGCAATTGCACCATCTTCTATTTCACAATATACAAATATGTTGTTCATCGTTATTTCAATAATTTTATTAACCAATTGTATGGCTTTCAATCAATTCTTTCATTAAGTCTTCAATATCCGAATCTGAAGAAGTAATAACTTTTGATTCTTTTGCCTGTAGCACAACATTGTCGATCTTTTTTACTTTGGTAGGAGAACCATTAAGGCCTAATTGACCGGGATCAGTTTCAATATCGTTAACCGACCACTCGGTAATGTTAAGATAGGGCCTGTCGTTATACAAATGCAGATAATCTTCGTTTGCATTTTGCATTTCGGAAACTGTTTTTGCATGCTTATATTTCATTAAAAGCTTTGCATTGCGTGCCCTGCATTCAGGAGCAGTTCCGTTAACAGTAATAACTAATGGTAAAGGGCACGAAGCTACCTCCACACCTCTTTCAAGACGTCGTTTCACTGTTATGCGCGATTCGTCAATTTTGATAACTTCCTCAACATAGGTAAGCTGCGGTAAAGCTAATTTTTCGGCTACCTGCGGACCAACCTGGGCAGTGTCACCATCAATTGCCTGACGTCCGGCAACAATCAGATCGTACTTACCTATTTTCCTGATTGCCTGAGAAAGTGCATAGGAAGTTGCCAGCGTATCCGATCCGGCAAATGCCCTGTCGCTTAAAAGAATTCCATCATCAGCCCCCCTGAACAAGCCTTCCCTTATGATATCGGCAGCCCGTCCTGGCCCCATTGTTAATAAAGTAATGGTTGAACCCGGTATTTTATCCTTGATCCGAAGGGCCTGCTCCAATGCATTCAGGTCTTCCGGGTTAAAGATTGCCGGTAATGCCGCACGGTTTACTGTACCATCGGCTTTCATGGCATCTTTGCCAACATTTCGGGTATCGGGTACCTGTTTGGCTAAAACAATAATTTTTAAACCTCTCATAATTTGGTATTTCGATATATTAATATATTTATTTATTTAGTAATTAATAAATGCGTAGCAAATATATAAACTGCACTAAAACACACCAAAGAATAAAAAGATACATGACGTTTTCATTCAACTGCGATCAAGCAGATTAAATAATAGCAATTTCGGAATAATCGGATTTAAAGGAATTTCCGGTATTTGTTAAAAATTCAAATGTATGTTATGAAGGTTCAAATACAAACTTCGATTCTGGAGACATTTAATGTCAAGTCATAAAAAAAGGAGCCCGTAAGCTCCTTTTCGTAATTTTATGCTTGCGCCGTAGGTCCTCCAAAGCCCAACGGCGGCATCATCGGATCGTTTCCTGTATTGATTTTTATAGTTCCGTTTGCCCGTTCGAATTTTCCTACATTATCCTGCAAAGCAAGCAATAACCGTTTGGCATGCTCTGGTGTGAGAATAATTCTCGATTTTACATTTGCTTTCGGAATTCCGGGCATAACCCTGACAAAATCAATTACAAATTCAGAACTTGAATGTGTAATTACAGCAAGATTTGAATAAGTACCCTGTGCAATTTCTTCGCTCAATTCAATATTTAACTGCTGTTTATGCTGACTATTATCACTCATATTACTTAAAGATCAAATTGTTATTCATCTTCAACGGGTTCTTTCATTTCAACCAGACGGTCGTATTCTGTTTTCGAGCCCACCACAAGGTTTTTGTATTCCTTGAGTCCTGTTCCGGCTGGAATCAGGTGACCACAAATAACATTTTCTTTCAGTCCGTCGAGGTAATCCATTTTACCCATAATAGCAGCTTCGTTGAGCACTTTTGTTGTTTCCTGGAACGATGCGGCCGACAACCAGCTGCGTGTTTGAAGCGCAGCTCTGGTGATACCCTGAAGTACCTGGCTCGAAGTTGCAGGAATGGCATCCCTTGCTTCAACCAGTTTACGGTCTTTCCTTCTTAGCAATGAGTTTTCGTCGCGCAACCTGCGGGCGGAAATTATCTGACCAGCTCGAAGACTTTCAGAATCACCTGCATTTACAACAACTTTCTTGCTATAAATCCAGTCGTTCTCCTGCATAAACTCATTTTTGTCAACGATCTGCTTTTCAAGGAAACGTGTATCACCCGGATCATCGATTTCAACTTTCCGCATCATCTGACGGATTATCACTTCGAAGTGTTTATCGTTGATCTTAACCCCTTGCATACGGTAAACATCCTGAACTTCGTTAAGAATATACTCCTGAACAGCAGTTGGCCCTTTAATCGCAAGTATGTCGGATGGCGTTATAGCTCCATCAGAAAGAGGCGTACCTGCCCTGATGTAGTCATTATCCTGAACCAGGATTTGTTTGGAAAGTGGGACGAGATATTTTTTCACCTCACCAAGTTTTGAGGTAACAATAATCTCACGGTTACCTCTTTTGATTTTACCCAAGGTAACTTCGCCATCAATTTCTGAAACTACAGCAGGATTCGAAGGGTTACGTGCCTCAAAGAGTTCGGTAACGCGTGGAAGACCCCCCGTGATATCGCCTGCTTTTCCGGCTGCACGTGGAATTTTTACCAATACCTGTCCAGCCCTTACCTTATCGTTGTTATTAACCGAAAGGTGACCGCCTACCGGTAGGTTATATGCCCTTATGGTTTCACCGTTCTCGTCAACAATTTTAAGCGACGGGTTACGGGTCTTATCCCTTGTTTCAATAATTACTTTTTCGTTGTAACCTGTTTGTTCATCCGATTCTTCCCTGAAGGTAACTCCTTCGATCAGGTTTTCAAATTCAATTGTACCATTGAACTCTGTAATAATTACCCCATTGTATGGATCCCACTCACAAATCAGCATGCCTTTCGATACCGATTCACCATTTTTGATGTATAGTTTCGATCCATAAGGAATTGGATGACTCGAAAGCTGAATATTGGTATTCTTATCGATAATTTTCAGTTCGGCAAGACGGCTGACTACAATATCAACCGGTTTGTTTTCTTTATCGATAAATTCAACGGTGCGGAGTTCTTCTATTTCGGCATACCCATCGTATTTTGAAATTACCGAAGATTGAGCTGAAATATTACCCGCAATACCACCCACGTGGAATGTACGGAGGGTAAGCTGAGTTCCGGGCTCACCGATCGACTGGGCTGCAATAACACCTACAGCTTCGCCACGTTGAACTTTCTTTCCGGTGGCGAGGTTCCGTCCGTAGCATTTTGCACATACACCTATTTCGGACTCACACGTTAATACTGAACGTATTTCCACATTCTCGATAGGAGATTCTTCAATAATTGCGGCTATCTCTTCGGTTATCTCGTCGCCCGATTTTACGATCAGGTTTCCACTGAACGGATGATAAATATCGTGTACCGAGGTTCGGCCCAAAATACGATCGGACAATGATGATACAAGCTCCTCATTGTTTTTTATGGCTGCAGCAACCAGTCCCCTCAAGGTACCGCAGTCGTCTTCAGAAATAATAACGTCCTGAGCAACATCAACCAAACGACGTGTCAGGTACCCCGCATCAGCAGTTTTCAGGGCTGTATCGGCAAGACCTTTACGGGCACCGTGGGTCGAAATAAAGTATTCGAGAACCGACAGGCCTTCCTTGAAGTTTGCAAGGATGGGGTTTTCAATAATCTGAGAAGTGGTTGATCCGGATTTTTGAGGTTTTGCCATGAGCCCTCTCATTCCGCATAACTGTCTGATCTGCTCTTTTGAACCACGGGCTCCTGAATCGAGCATCATATATATTGAATTAAATCCCTGGTCATCGGTACTCAGGGTTTTCATTACCGAATGGGTAAGTTTGGCATTGGCATGGGTCCATATATCGATCACCTGGTTATAACGTTCGTTATTGGTGATGAAACCCATGTTGTAGTTTGCAATTACTTCCTCAACCTCCTCATATCCTTCTTCGACAATCTGCTTTTTATCTTCCGGAATTATTACGTCATCGAGGTTAAACGACAGGCCACCACGATATGCCCAATAGTAACCAAGGTCTTTGATTGCATCGAGGAATGCCACGGTTGCAGCATTTCCGGCTACTTTGAATACAACCGAGATGATATCACGCAGCGACTTCTTAGTGAGCAGCTGGTTGATGTAACCTACCCCCCGCGGAACATGTTCGTTAAACAGAACCCTTCCTACAGTGGTTTCAATAATATGGTGGAAGAATTCTCCTTTCTCGTCCACATCTTCAACTTTTACTTTAATGGGTGCATGCATTGCAACCACTCCTTCGTTGAAGGCAATGATAACCTCGTCGGGAGAATAGAAAGTCATACCTGCGCCTTTAGCTCCGGGCCGTGGTTTGGTCATGTAGTACAAACCAAGAACCATGTCTTGCGAAGGAACCGTGATGGGTGCTCCGTTTGCCGGGTTTAGCAGGTTATGCGACGAAAGCATCAACAATTGAGCTTCAAGAATAGCCGCATTACCGAGTGGCAGATGAACAGCCATCTGGTCTCCGTCAAAGTCGGCGTTGAACCCGGTACAAACCAGCGGATGCAATTGAATGGCCTTCCCTTCGATCATCACAGGCTGAAAGGCCTGAATGGATAGCCTGTGCAATGTGGGAGCACGGTTAAGCAATACTGGATGTCCTTTGAGAACATTCTCAAGGATTTCCCATACGACCGGGTCTTTGCGGTCAACAATCTTTTTGGCCGATTTTACAGTTTTTACAATCCCCCTTTCAATCAGTTTCCTGATTACAAAAGGTTTGTAAAGCTCTGCAGCCATATCTTTAGGCAAACCACATTCGTGCAGTTTAAGTTTCGGACCAACAACAATAACCGAACGGGCCGAATAGTCAACACGTTTTCCAAGAAGGTTCTGACGGAAACGCCCTTGCTTTCCTTTCAAACTATCGGATAGAGACTTAAGCGCACGATTGTTTTCGGTTTTAACTGCATTTACTTTACGTGAGTTGTCGAATAAAGAATCGACAGCTTCCTGTAGCATTCGTTTCTCGTTACGGAGAATTACTTCCGGCGCTTTTATCTCGATAAGCCTTTTCAATCGATTATTTCGGATAATTACCCTTCGATATAAATCGTTCAGGTCGGATGTGGCAAAGCGTCCTCCATCCAGAGGCACAAGGGGCCTTAAATCGGGTGGGATTACCGGAACGACCCTTACGATCATCCATTCGGGCTGATTAAGCTTTTTACTTGCCCTGAATGCCTCTACAACCTGAAGACGTTTAAGCGCCTCGTTTTTACGTTGTTGCGAAGTCTCGGTATTTGCTTTATGCCTCAAATCGTATGATAGCTCATCAAGATCAATTCGTGAGAGGATCATGTGAAGTGCTTCGGCACCCATTTTGGCGATGAACTTATTCGGATCATCGTCTTCGAGGTATTGGTTTTCACGTGGAAGAGAATCCATTATATCGAGATATTCCTCTTCCGAAAGAAAATCAAGGAATTTAACCTCAGGCGCTTTAATCCCCGGATTTACTACCACATACCTCTCGTAATAGATAATAGAATCGAGCTTTTTGGTTGGCAAACCTAATAAATAGCCGATCTTGTTGGGCAGCGACCTGAAATACCATATATGGGCTACCGGAACTACCAGTGAGATGTGCCCCATGCGCTCGCGCCTTACTTTCTTTTCGGTTACCTCTACACCACAACGGTCACATACAATACCTTTGTAACGGATACGCTTGTATTTACCGCAGTGACATTCATAGTCTTTTACCGGACCGAAAATCCTTTCGCAAAACAAACCATCCCTTTCAGGTTTGTATGTACGATAATTTATTGTTTCAGGCTTCAGAACTTCCCCGTGTGATCTTTCAAGTATCTCCTCGGGCGAAGCCAGGCTTATCGAAATTTTCGCAAAATTGCTTTTAGCTTTGTTATCTTTTCTGAATGCCATATAAGCTAAAGTTATTTAATTGAATCAGAACCATTTTCAGGATCCACATATTTATTCCATTCTGACACTGAGTCCAAGACCACGCAGTTCGTGCAGAAGAACATTTAAAGATTCGGGAATACCGGGTTGCGGCATAGGTTCACCTTTTACAATGGCTTCGTAAGCTTTGGCCCTTCCCATCACATCATCCGATTTAACAGTAAGGATTTCCTGCAGAATATGCGCAGCGCCAAATGCTTCGAGCGCCCAAACTTCCATTTCTCCAAAACGCTGACCTCCAAACTGAGCCTTACCGCCAAGTGGTTGCTGAGTAATCAGTGAATATGGACCAATCGACCGGGCATGCATCTTATCTTCAACCATGTGGCCAAGTTTCATCATATAGATTACTCCTACCGTAGCGGGTTGATCAAATGGTTCACCAGTTTCACCGTCATACAAAACCGTCTTACCGAAACGAGGAATGCCAGCTTTATCTGTATATTCAGATATTTCGTCAAGTGAAGCTCCGTCAAAAATCGGGGTACTGAATTTGAGCCCAAGTTCTTTACCAGCCCATCCGAGAACCGTTTCATAAATTTGACCAAGGTTCATACGCGAAGGCACACCCAATGGGTTTAATACGATATCAACAGGAGTCCCATCAGCAAGGAATGGCATATCTTCGCTACGGACAACCCTCGATACAATACCCTTATTCCCATGACGTCCTGCCATTTTATCACCAATCTGCAATTTACGCTTCTTAGCGATATACACTTTGGCAAGCTGAATAATCCCTGCAGGAAGCTCATCGCCAATGGTAACATTAAACCTGTCGCGTCGGGCAACTGCCTCAGCTTCCTTATATTTCATGATATAGTTGTTGATCAATCTGAATATCAGATCATTCTTATCTTTATCAGTTGTCCATTTAGATGGGTTAATGTTCAGATAATCAATTTCCTGTAGTTGTTTCAAAGTAAACTTAAGCCCTTTGGCAATTACCTCAGTACCAAAATAGTCTTTCACACCCTGGCTGGTTTTTCCGGTAACCAATTCGTAGAGTTTTTCTTCTAACTTAGCCCTGAGCACTGAAACTTCTTTTTCAAACCTTTCATCAATCTGTTCAAGTAAAGGTTTCGAGGAAAGTTTCCCTTTCTTCTCTTTGTTAACCCTTGAGAATAATTTCTTATCGATTACAACCCCGGATAGCGATGGAGTGGCTTTTAGTGAAGCATCTTTAACATCGCCGGCCTTATCCCCAAAAATTGCCCTCAGCAGTTTTTCTTCAGGCGAAGGATCAGATTCTCCTTTGGGTGTAATTTTACCGATAAGGATATCGCCAGGTTTAACAATTGCACCAATCCTGATTAATCCGTTTTCATCGAGGTTTCTTGTTGCCTCTTCGCTTACGTTTGGAATATCT
>CAZMDP010000029.1:0-9787 GCA_964565015.1 uncultured Prolixibacteraceae bacterium
AATGTTTTCCAGATTAAATTGCTGCAAAGATATTAAATTGAATAAAGTTTTGGTTTTATCATTTATGAGCTGTTAAATATTGGTTATTTTTGCGGGCTACCATTGAGTGAAAATTAACTGGAATTTCAACATAAAATAATTACTCCATGAAGGAAACAAAGGTAGTGGAACTCGAAGAAGTGGCGATACGGTTTTCGGGTGATTCGGGCGACGGGATGCAATTGACCGGCACATTGTTTTCGGATGCATCGGCGCTGTTGGGGAACGATATTTCAACTTTTCCCGATTATCCTTCCGAAATCAGGGCACCGCAGGGTACCGTCGGGGGAGTATCGGGTTTTCAGGTTCAGTTTGGGCATAAAGCCATACACACGCCGGGAGATTTTGCCCATGTGCTGGTGGCCATGAACCCCGCAGCCGTAAAAGCCAATGCAAGGTTTATGAACCCGGGCGGAACGATTATTTACGACCGCGATGCGTTTAACGAAAAAAACCTCAGAAAGGCAAATTTTCAGACCGATGATCCGTTCGCTGAGTGTAACCTTCACGATTACAATAAAATAGCTGTTCCCATTACAACATTGACCCAGGAAAGCCTGAAAGACCTTGGGCTCGATAACAAAAGTATCCTCCGAAGCAAAAATATGTTGGCGCTTGGGTTGGTTTGCTGGATTTTTAATCGTCCGCTAACCTACATCGAGGAATATATCCATACCAAATTTGCCAAAAAACCTCTGGTAGTCGAATCCAATCTGAGGGTACTCCATGCCGGGTATAATTACGGGCAAAACCTTCAGCACTTAACCCCGCAATACCTAGTGAACCCGGCCCGTATCGAACCGGGAATTTACCGCAACATGAACGGCAATCAGGCAACTGCATGGGGGTTGATGGCCGCTGCCGAAAAAGCCGGATTACAACTGTTTGTAGGTTCATATCCGATTACCCCGGCCACCGAGATTCTTCAGGCATTATCCGACAGGAAAGACTTAGGCGTTAAATCGTTTCAGGCCGAGGATGAAATTGCAGGGATCACCACTGCCATTGGGGCAGCATTTGCCGGAAACCTTGCCGTTACAACCACATCGGGGCCGGGATTTGCACTGAAATCGGAGGCAATAGGCCTGGCCGTTATGGCCGAACTCCCGCTGGTAATAGTGAATGTGCAAAGGGGTGGGCCATCAACCGGTTTGCCCACCAAAACCGAACAATCGGACCTGCTGCAGGCGCTATATGGCCGAAACGGCGAAAGTCCGGTGGTAGTGCTGGCAGCCAGCACGCCTTCCGATTGCTTCTGGTTTGCCTATAAAGCAGCCAAAATTGCCCTCGAAAGAATGGTTCCGGTAGTGCTTCTGACCGATGGATTTCTTGGCAACGGCAGCGAACCTTGGAAAATTCCACAAATGAAAGAGTTGCCCGAAATCAAGCCCCGTTTTGCAACCGATCCGGCTCTGTTTAAGGCCTATCGCCGCGATGAAAAAACCCTTGCAAGGGAATGGGCAATACCGGGTATGGATGGTTTTCAGCACCGGATCGGAGGCCTCGAAAAGAACATTATGGGAAATGTGAGCCACGATCCCGAAAATCACCAGAAAAACTGCGAAATACGTAAAGCTAAAGTAGATAGGGTTGTAGATATGGTCCCCGATCTGGAAGTATGCGGCGATGAAAAGGGCGATGTACTGATTGTCGGATGGGGAGGTACCTATGGGCACATGATCAGCACCCTCCGTGAGCTTCGCCAGGAAGGGAAAAATGTGAGCCTTGCCCATTTCAATTACATAATGCCCTTGCCTGCCAATGTGCGCAGTGTGTTCAGCAAGTTTAAAAAAATTATTGTATGTGAGCTTAACCTGGGGCAGTTTGCAAGTTACCTGCGCGATAAGGTACCTGGTTTCGAATACCATCAGTACAACAAGGTGCAGGGTTTGCCCTTTACGGTTAAAGAATTGAAAGCTGCGGTTAATAAACTTCTGGAGGAATAGTCATGAGTGAACTGAAATATACCATCAAGGATTTTAAAAGCGAAAACGAAGTGCGCTGGTGCCCCGGCTGCGGCGATTATGCCATTATGAACGCAGTGCAGCGCACCATGGCCGAACTGGGCGTAAAACACGAAAATTATGCCGTCATATCGGGTATCGGGTGTTCATCCCGTTTCCCGTATTATATGAGCACCTATGGATTTCACACTATCCACGGCAGGGCAATGGCGGTGGCTTCGGGCGTTAAATGCGCCAATCCCGATCTGAATGTTTGGGTAATAACGGGCGACGGCGACGGAATGGCCATTGGCGGAAACCATTTTATTCACCTTATAAGAAGGAATATTGACATTAACCTGATATTGTTCAATAATAAAATTTACGGTCTTACAAAAGGACAATATTCACCCACCACCGACCGCGGATTTAAAACCAAAACATCGCCTTACGGAACCATTGAAGATGCATTTATTCCCGGCCAACTTGTAATTGGTGCCAGGGGAACCTTCTTCGCACGTACCATCGATACCAATATTAAACTTAGCCAGGATGTATTTACCGAAGCTGCCAAACACCCTGGAACATCGGTGGTTGAGGTTTTGCAAAACTGCGTGATTTTTAACGATGGGATACACAACGAAATTACCGATCCAGAACACAAGGCCGATCGTCAGTTGATCCTGCACCACGGCCAACCGATGCTCTTCGGAGAAAACAACCAGAAAGGACTTACTTATGTTAAAGGTAAACTATCAGTGGTTACCATCGGCGAGAATGGAATAACCGAAAACGATATTCTTGTTCACGACGCTACCGATCCTGATCCATCGTTGCACCTGGCATTGGTTAATATGCAACTGCCTGCGTTCCCTGTTGCGTTCGGGGTTATCCGCAGTGTGGCCGCTCCGGTTTACGATCAGGAAATGACCGCTCAGATTGAGGAGGTCAAAAGGATTAGCTCCATAAAATCGATGGACGACTTGCTTATGTCGGGAAACACATGGGTGGTTGAGGACAGTGGCGAAGAATTCGAAAAAAACGGAACCTGCCACAACAGAAGGTAATTACCCATAACTAATCTATACCGAAAACTTCATCCAGCCGGATGAAGTTTTTTTATTGGTTCAATGTTGATAACGACCTAAAAAATCACTATTTTTCAGAAAAATATACCATTTATGGATTTAGAAAGTATCACATTGTCAGACATATACAAAAAGAAGAAAAGCGACCGCGATATTTTTCACGAGTTAATGCCTTTTAAAGTAAAGGAAGTATTGCTGATCGCTACAATTTATGATTCATATTCCATTGTCAGGGAAGGCCAGATCAGCGATAAAATTGTTGGCGAATACCTTCAGCTAAACCTATATGCAGCCCCGCGCTTCACCAGTGTAAGCACCATGGACGAAGCGCTCCAGATTCTCGATCAGCGCGACTTCGATGTGGTCATTATCATGACCGGGCTCGATAAATCGACCCCGCTCCGCACGGCAAAGGCCATACACCAGAAAAAGCCAGCAATGCCCATTTTACTGCTTGCCAACAACAACGCCGACCTGAAGTACTTTCAGGCAGAAAGCATCAGGGCCGATTATTTCGACCGCGCTTTTGTGTGGAACGGAAACTCAAACGTATTCCTGGCCATGATCAAATACATCGAGGACCAGAAAAACCTGGCTCCCGATACCCAGTTGGGAAATGTGCGGGTGGTATTGCTCGTCGAAGACAGTATTCAGTATTACTCCCGTTACCTCCCTATGTTGTATGCAACCATTATGACCCAGACACAGAACCTTGTTGAGGACGAATCGGCTACCGAACTGAACAAGATCGTAAAAATGCGCGCCCGGCCAAAGGTTATCCTGGTGAGCACTTTCGAGGATGCCGTAAAAATAATCGACAGTTACCGCGATTATCTTTTGTGCGTAATCTCGGATGTGAAATTCGAACGGAACGGCGAAGTCGATGAAGATGCGGGCGTTGAACTGCTTAAATATGTTAATAGGGTAACTCCCTTTCCGATACCGTTGTTGCTGCAATCGCACGATATTAGCAACGCAGAAAGGGCACATCAGGTAGGTGCCGATTTCATCGATAAAAACTCAGATAGCCTTGCCCTCGATATCCTGAACTTTCTTTACCGTAGATTGGGTTTCGGCAATTTTGTTTTTAAGGATATGGACGGGACACCACTGATGGAAGCCCGAAACCTTCAGGAATTTGAAGAAATGTTCAGGATTATCCCCGATTCGGCCCTCGAGTATCACGGCAGGCGAAACTCATTCAGCACCTGGCTTATGGCACGTGGCGAAATTAACATGGCCGACAAGCTTAAGCCCTATCAGACCGAAGATTTCGGGAGTACCGAAGATTTGCGCCAGTTTTGCCTCGATGTTTTTCGTGAGGTCCGTTTAAAAAAGTTGCAAGGCCGGATAATTAAATTTGAGCCTGGCCTTGTAAACTGTAACCGTTATGTTGTAAGAATTGGAAAAGGTTCACTGGGAGGAAAAGGCAGGGGTATGGCTTTTATGAGCCATTTCATCGAAAATATCGATTTCAGCCGGATCATCACGGGAATGTCGATCCGTATCCCAACCACCGCAGTTCTTGGAACAGTTGAGTTTGACCGTTTCCTCGAATCGAATAACCTCTACGAAACCATATACAGCACCAACGATTACGAAAGCATACGCACACAGTTTCTTGAATCGTGTTTCGACGACGACATCAATGAGAGGCTGATGGAGTACCTTTCGGTAATGAAATGCCCCCTGGCTATCCGTTCTTCGGGTTTATTTGAAGATTCGTTGCTTAGGCCGTTTTCGGGGGTTTATTCTACTTTTCTGATACCCAACAATCATCCCGATATTGAAGTACGTTTCGAACAGCTGGTTACAGCCATCAAACTGGTGTATGCGAGCATTTTCACCGAATCGGCACAAATGTATTTCGATGCCATCGACTATAAAATTGAAGAGGAGAAAATGGCGGTTATCCTTCAGGAAGTTGTGGGACATGAGTTTAATGGCCGGTTTTATCCGCATATTTCAGGGATTGCCCAATCGTACAACTATTACCCGGTAGCCTATATGGAACCCGAAGATGGATTCTCGGTTACGGCCGTCGGGCTGGGAATGTATGTGGCAGGGGGTGAAAATGCCTATCGCTATTGTCCGAAGTACCCAACCCTGAACACCACTTCGCTTCGCGACCAGATCAGGGAATCGCAGCGACATTTTTATGCACTCGACATGTCGCGCAAAACATTCGATCTGGTAAAGGAGGGCGAGCTGGCAGCCGTAAAACGCTACCGCATCAAAGAAGCCGAGGCCGATGGAACGCTCGAAATGAGTGTTTCGACCTACAATATGGAAAACGACGAACTTGTACCGGGAATGCCTTTTCCGGGCCCACGGGTGGTCGATTTTGCCAATATCCTGAAATACAATTCTATCCCACTTTCGGATACGCTGCGGCTTTTGCTGAAACTTTTCAGGGAAGCCATGGGCGCGCCTGTTGAAATGGAATACGCCATCGACCTGAAACCCGGCGAAAACGGGCTGCCCACATTTTATCTGCTGCAGATTAAGCCACTGATCAGAAGCGAGGAAGAGGTAAACATTGAACCGGTACAGGCCGGCGAAAACAACCTGTTGATGTATGCCGAGCGGGGTATGGGAAATGGTGTGTTAAATCACATACGTGATGTGGTATTTGTTGAACCGCATCAGTTCAGTTCATTGGTTACCAAAGAAATTGCGCACGAAATCAGCAATTACAACAAATATTTCGAGGAGAACGGAATTGATTATATCCTGATAGGCCCTGGCAGATGGGGATCAAACGACCATTTTACAGGTATCCCGGTTTATTGGGCCGGAATCTCAAAAGCAAGGGTGATTGTTGAAATCGGACTGCACGACTTTCCGCTCGAGGGATCACTTGGGTCGCACTTTTTTCACAACGTAACATCGATGAATGTGGGTTACTTTGCAATCCCGCATAATTCTAATACATCGTTTATAAATATGGATGTATTGTACAATCAGGAAATAGTTCGGAACACAGGTTACGTCAGGCATGTGCGGTTTGAGCAGCCGCTCAGGATTATGATGGACGGAAGAAAACGACAGGCGGTTATAAGGTTTGTAAATGGCGGTTAAGCCGTTTCACAATTCCAGATTTCGTATGATTTTAAAGCCTGAAGTTCGAGCATTTCATAACCGTTTTTTACCGTTGCATTTTTTTGTAGCCCTCGTTTCATAAATTCAGTAACCGGAGGGTTATATACAAGGTCGTACAACAGGTGTTTCACGGTAATATATTCATAAGGTATATCGGGATAAGAACCTGTATCGGGATAAGTGCCCAAAGGAGTGGTATTTACAATCAGGGTATATTCCGACATAACTTCGGGCGATAACCTATCGTAGGTAAAATCTTCAGGATTTTGAGGTTTACGCGAAACTGTTGCTGTTGCTATCCCGAGTATGTTGAGGACATAGAGCACAGCTTTTGAGGCCCCTCCTGTTCCAAGTACAAGTGCTTTTTTATGCCAGGGGGACAGCAAAGGCTTCAGGCTCTCTTCAAACCCATAAACATCGGTATTGTATCCCTTCAGGTATATCCTGTTGTTATCGCGCCTTTCGATTTTTATGGTATTTACAGCACCTATAGTCCGTGCAATTTCATCGAGTTCGTCGAGAAACGGAATGATCTGCGTTTTATAAGGGATGGTTACATTCAGGCCTGCCAAATCCAAATTTCCCTGAATAATATCGAGAACTTCGTCGATGGGCGAAATTTCGAAATTCAGGTATTGTTCGTCTTTTTGTTCCCGTGTGAATTTTTGGGTAAAGAACCTGCGCGAAAAAGAATGCCCAAGTGGATAACCGATTAAACCATAGGTTCTCATTTCCTGCTTTTTTTAAGATTGCCTATCGCTTCGATAACAAAAATGAGGACAAAACCTGCAAAAGCCAAAAAGATTGCACCCATCAGCATCGAAGGGGTACCCGTAATTTTTTCGAACGTTTCGGGCAATACATTCTCCTCAACCAGTGGTTTTATCTCTCCATGACGGTCAACAAAGGTTTCAACCACATTTTTCCATGGCCACACTTTGTTGAGCGAACCAACCATAAACCCTGTGAGCAACCCGATAGTCAGATCGTGATATTTTCGCAGAAGCCACGAAAGTAGATTACTGAAACCAATTATGCCTAAAAGGGCGCCTGACAGAAATATCAGAATGACCGGAATATTGAAAGTGCTGACCGAATCGAGGATAAATTTGTACATTCCCATAAGCACAAGAATAAAACTGCCCGAAATGCCCGGGAGGATCATGGCACAAATGGCAATAGCCCCCGATACAAAAATAAACCACCAGGTTGTATTAGCCTGGGCGGGGGTCAGAATTGTTATAATCCATGCAATTGCAATTCCAATCAGGGTGGTTACGGCAACACCGGCATTCCATTTTTTAACATACCGGCTGACAAAAATGGCCGATGCTACGATAAGCCCGAAGAAAAACGACCAGACCAGCACCGGATAATTTTCGAGCAGGAATTTGAATAACCGGGCAAAAGATAAAATACTGATAAAAATGCCGGTTGCCACACTAATCAGGAAATTGCCGTTGATCGCAGTCCAGAATTCCTTGAATTTTCCTCCCAGTAAGAGTTTTACCGACGAAAGGTTAATCGATTTTATTGAATCGATCAACTCTTCGTAAATCCCTGAAATAAAGGCAATTGTTCCGCCCGATACGCCCGGCACTACATCGGCAGCGCCCATCCCGATCCCTTTCAGTGAAATAACCAGATAATCCTTTATTGACCTCATGTATGAATATTTAGCACGAAACCCGCGATAAAAAATCATCAACGGGTTTCAGATATTGTTAATTATTTCGAATCAGCTTTTTTTATTCTCTTTAATTCTGGGGCTTGTAAGCCTTAATGAGCTTTTTTACCGAATCGTTCTGAGCAGCTTTTGGAAATGCCTCGAAAAGATTGGTGTGTTGCTGAAAATCGAGACGAAGGGCCTTTTCCAATTGACCAACCGCTTCGTTTTCATTATTGTTTTCGAACAGATAAGCTGCCAGATAATACTTTATGTTTGCATTCTCATTATTGTGCCGTATTCCTTTTTTCAGAATTTTAATGGCATCTTCGACCTTGTTCTGACTATGCAGGTACTGGGCATACCGTATCCACATATCCGTGTTTGAAGGATCGAGGGCAGTGGCCCTTTTTAAAGCTTCACGGGCATCGTCGTGTCGCTCTAACTCACCATAAACATTTCCTAATGTAAACCAATATTCGGCATTGTCGTTGTCGAGCTCGATGGCTTTACGTATCCGGAAAAGGCATTCCGGAAAGTTTTTTTCGAACCAATATACCAACCCCGATGAAAACCATGCCGCAGGATTTTTGGGATTTATTCCGAGGGCCTTCTGGTAATTTCTCAGGGCCATTTTATGCCGGCCCATATTCAGGTAGCACTCGGCCATATAACAATATGCGTCGTCGTTATCGCGATCGAATTTCAAATATTGACGATAGGCTTCAACAGCTTCTTTAAAACGGAGCAGATTGGCCAATGAGTTTGCTTTGTTGAATATGGCATGGTAGGCATCCGGATAAAGGGTTATGGCATAATCGTATGCCTCTATTGCTTTTTCGAACTGTAAAGTACGGTTATAGGCAATGCCAAGGTTAAACCACGCCGACAGGTTATAGGGGTCGAGGTCGATGTAAAGATTATAATATTCAATACTTTTTTCGGGTAAACCCATCAGGTCATAAAAGTAAGCAAGGTCGAAAAGGGCCATTTCGTGCTTTGGGTTTATCTTCCATGCTTTCTCAAAATACTTTACTGCAACCTCAATGTCGTCAAAATCGGCATAAGCCGAACCAATCAGGTAAAGTATTTCATCGTTGTCCTCGCCGGCCAGGGCAACCGCCTTTCTGAAATTTTCTGAAGCTTTAGCATGCTCCTCAAGTTGAAGATAGGCATTACCTTTAAGCAGATAAACATCGGGGTTATTGTTCTCGATGGCTTCAAGCACCCTTAATTCGGTAAGGGCCTGAAGGGGCTTTTCGTAGTTCAGAAGGGTCTGGGTATATCTGATCCGCAATGGAAATGAACCGGGATGAATATTAATAGCCTGCATTATGGCGGTTTCGGCACCTTCAAAATCACCTTCATCAATCAGGAAATCAATTATTTCCTCAAAATCGGCAACATCGAAATACTCCAACCTGCCGGTTAACAATGAGGCCTTAAACCTATGGTAACCTTCAGGGGGAATTGCTTCTTCGCTGATTGCATTTCTATAATCGTTCATATCTCTCCAAATAATTTGCAAATTTACAAAAACCCTTCAATAATTATGGGTTTCTACCTGTGCTGTTCTCGTAACAGGTCGTTTACCGTTTTTACAGGGTTAAAAGTTTCAATCGGAACTTCAACAAATATCGTGTTCCAGTCGCTCATGGCTCCATTCCACAAGCCCGGCAGTTCCTGAGCTTTAAGGTCGCGTCCGTCTTTCGATTTTTGCGAGATAAAACCGGTTTCGGGATCCCTGAAATTAAGCAGGTTAAATTTTTCGCCTTTGTAATTTTTTACACCGCAAACCAGGTCAACCGGATTGAAATGTGTCGCATGGCGGGCGATTTTTTCCTGTATGGGATTACTATGATCAATCTGAACACTTTCGGCAATCTGAAGCGATATGGTGCCATCGCTGTTTTTGGCCCAGAATGGCCCGCCACCGGGTTCACCCTCGT
>CAZMDP010000030.1:0-9766 GCA_964565015.1 uncultured Prolixibacteraceae bacterium
CGCATTTTTCTACGTACAGGTGGGAGAGGGGTTGGTCGTGTGCTATAAACATGCCGCCCCGATGGGGCTGGTTTTATAATGGTTGATTTGATTGCCGGTTAAGGAAGTTCCGGGAAAAGAAGGGGGATGGGGAGAGTGAAAAGTTGTCAAAGTTGTTATTGTTGTAATTGTTGTTGGTTTGGCGAGCGCCGCAAATCTTATTGGACAAGTGATCCCGATGAAACCGGCTCAGCAGTAACTTATTTCACCTCGTGTTTTGTGTTTATCCGAAGAATTTGGGTTATCCTCCAACACCTCAATTCCCTCAATTTTGAAAACAAACAATATTGTTCTAATTTCACACGGTGATTATTATCTGTATTGATGAACCTTTTGCCCGAAAAATATCCGGCCCGCCAAATGTCCATAACCTGGAATGGTTATAAACGCGTGATATGTGTATGGTCGTTCTGGTTCATTAGTGCCTTTTTACTCATACTTATTACTCCGTGTTCTGCCTTTTCGATGGGCAATACCTTTGTTTTTGAGCATTACACACAGGAAAATGGCCTCTCAAACAATCAGGTGCAGTGTATTTTTCAGGACAAAAAGGGTTTTATGTGGTTTGGTACCAGCCAGGGCCTCAGCCGGTTCGACGGTTACCGGTTCAGGGTATTCGAAAACAACCCCGATGACCTGGCAAGTCTGCGCGGAAACCTTGTAAGGTGCATATTCCAGACCAAACAGGGAGACATGTATGTGGGTACCGAAAATGGCGGACTCAACCTTTTCGACCGAAATAAAGAACAGTTTACGCATCCCTTCGACCAATTTCCTGAACTTAGCCTCGGGCAGGCATCGGTTAACTGTATTGCCGAAGATGAACAGGGAAGGTTATGGATGGGTACCGACGATGGCCTTCTTCTCTACCACCCTGAAAAGAATCTTCAGAGGATAAACCCGAAAGAGATGACCTCATCTGTATTGTTCAGGGGAAATTATGTGAGGGTAATTTCATTTTCGGATAAGGGCAAACTCTGGATGGGTACCAATAACGGCGTTTTTGTTCTCGATACGGCAAAAAATGAAGTTATCCGCCTTGAGTTACCCTTGCCCCGATCGAGGAACGACGAAATATGGGAACTGGTTTCCGATGCCGATGGCAAAATGTGGGTGGGTACATACGACAATGGGGTGTTTTTGTGCCATCCGTCGGGCATTCCCGAAAAGCACATTATCCCCGACCCGGGCAATGAACGTAGCCTTACTGTCAGGTCGATTGCACCCGACCGCAATGGAAACTTCTGGTTGGGTACCCGCGGAGGGGTGTATGTTTACCGGCACAGCGAAGGTATTGTTAAAAGCTATCATCACGATGAGCGTGAAAGCAAAAGCCTTTCCGGAAATTCGGTCCTATCGGTTTTTCACGATGCAAAAGGCGACACCTGGATTGGCACCCGAAGCGGGATCAGCTTTCTGGTGCACAGCAAACAGGTTTTCAGGAGCTTCAGGGGAATGCCCGGCGACAACCGCTACCTGAACAGCAAGGAACTGTATGCTTTCTGGCAGGCACCCGATGGAAAATTATGGATAGGCACCGAAGACGGCGGGGTGAATATATACGATCCGGTTTCGAGAACTTTCAGGTACCTGATGAACAGGCCCGGAGACCCTTCAACGGTATCGTCGGATTGTATAAAAGCATTTATGTACGATGGTAAAGGCCAGGTATGGGTGGGTACTTTCAGGGGAGGAATCAGTGTAGTTGATATACATAGCGGAAAAGCAATCAGGCAATTCAGGAACGAACCAGGCCGCGAAAATTCCCTTAGCGACGACCGCGTGTGGGACATTTTCCGCGATAGTAACGGTAATATTTGGATTGGTACATCGGCCGGAATTGAGAAATACCAGCCGCAAAGCGCCGATTTTGCAAAACTGAAAATCTTTACGGAAAATACACAGGTCAACTGGATCAGGGAAGACAGCGAAGGCGACCTCTGGATTGGCGGACGCGACGAAATTGTAATTTATTCAACAAAGATGGGCGTAATAAACCGGTTCAGGGAGTATTCGCGGTCGTTTCTCGAAGATTCAAAAGGCCGGTTCTGGATTGCCACCCTCAATAAAGGATTGGCCATTTATTCGAAATTGGATGGGCCAAAACAATATTTTACCGAAAAGGAAGGGCTTGCCAATAACCAGGCCCTATGCCTGCTCGAAGACGACAACCGGTTTATCTGGATCAGCACTACCCACGGACTGTCGAGGTTTAATCCCGAAACCGGGTTTTTCGATAACTTTTCGGCCAAAGACGGCCTTCTGAACGATCAGTTCAACTATGGTGCTGCCCTTAAACTGCCAAATGGTGTGTTTGTTTTGGGCGGAATTGCGGGGTTTAACATCTTCAACCCTATCGAAGTGCGGGTGAACGACTATGCCGCCCCCATCGTATTTACCGAGCTACGTATTTTTAACAGGCCTGTACCCATCAGCGACCAGAAAAAGTCTATTCTGAAACAAAGTATTACCGAAACCGGAGAAATTACCCTGCCCTACCATCAGAATGTAATTACGGTCGAATTTGCAGCCCTGAATTATGTGAACAGTGCCGGAAATTTATATTCCTATTATCTCGAAGGTTTCGACAAGGCATGGAACGACCCGTCGCCCAACCGGATGGCTACCTATACCAACCTCGATCCCGGAGAATATGTGCTGCATGTAAAAAGCTTCATACCCGGAATACCCGATGCTGGCAAAGGGGCCACTCTGGTGATCAGCATATTGCCCCCATACTGGAAAACCACCTGGTTCAAAATTCTCTCGCTGATGGTAATTGCGGCGATGATTTATCTGCTGATCAGGTTTATCCTGAACCGCGAAAAACTGAAAAACCAACTGGTTTTTGAGCGGATGAAAGCCAACAAACTCCATGAGCTGGATATGATGAAACTGCGGTTTTTTACCAATATTTCGCACGAAATACGCACCCCATTGACCCTTATACTTGGTCCGCTCGAAAAACTGAAAAACAACCAGGTTCCCGAACAGGACCTGCCGTCGATTATTGAAATAATGCACCGTAACGCGCGCCAGCTCGACCAGTTGATCAATCAGATTCTCGATTTCAGGAAAATGGATACAGGCAACCTGAAGCTCGAGTTAACCGATAGCGATTTGGTAGGCTTTCTTGAAAATATTGTGGCTTCGTTTCAATACCTGGCTACCGAAAAGGAAATTGACCTGCGGTTCAACAGTGTTACCGGTCATTTGTTTACCAGGTTCGATCCCGACAAGATCGGGAAAATTGTCAATAACCTGTTATCCAATGCTTTTAAATACACCGATAAAGGAGGACGAATAATAGTAACGCTGGCGATAACTGAGGATGACGAAAATAAGGAGACCGATGCCCCCCATGAAGGCCGGCGGTACATCACCATTTCGGTGGCCGATAGTGGCAAAGGGATTCCCGAAAAAGATGTGGATAAGATTTTTATACGTTTTTTCCAGTCGGGCGAAAAAACCGACCTGCCCGGAACAGGCATAGGCCTTGCGCTGGTGAAAGAGCTTGTCAGGTTGCACAAAGGCGAAGTGTTTGTTTCCAGTAAACCGGGGAAGGGCTCACTTTTTACGGTGAAATTGCCGTTTATTGATCCGCTTTCCGTGGTTGCTCCGAAAAAAGCGGGTGTTGAAACCGAAGATTACGAAAATCATCACGAAACCAATCACGAAACCGAGGCCGATGAGTTTGCCGATGAAAGGGTGATGCTCGTTGCAGAAGATAACCCCGATGTGCGGACTTTTATCAGGCTGCATTTCGAATCGTCCTATAAAGTTGTTGAGGCGGCCAATGGCGAAGAAGGTTGGCAGATGGCCTTAAAAACCATCCCCGATATAATTCTCAGCGATGTGATGATGCCCGTTCTGAATGGGTACGAGTTGCTAAAAAAACTCAAAAACGACGAACGCACCTCTCATATTCCGGTAATCCTGCTTACAGCCCTCGGTTCGAAAGAAGACGAAATGGAAGGCCTGTCGATAGGTGCCGACGATTACATTACCAAACCTTTCGATGTAGCTATTTTACAGACCAAAGTGGAGAATATCCTGGCCATAAGGCGGGCGCTGAAGCAAAAATATTCGGGCGAAATATTGCTTCAACCCAAAAATGTGCTTGTCAGCGCTCCCGATGAGCGTTTCCTGAACCGCGCAATCGAAGTGGTGGAGGAGAATATTGCCGATTCGGAACTGGATATCGAACGTTTTGCTGCCGAAGCAGGGGTAAGCCGCATGCAGCTTTACCGGAAACTGCACGCCCTGACCGATATGACCGTTAAGGAGTTTATTCGCAACATCCGTCTGAAAAGGGCCGCCCAGTTGCTGCTCCAGAAAAAACTGAACATTTCGGAGATTGCCTATGCGGTAGGCTTCAAAGATTTGTCGCATTTCCGCAAATGCTTCAGGCAGCAATATGGCATGAGCGCATCGGAATATGCCGAGAGGTATCGAACGGAACAGGAGTAACTTTATGCAAACGATTGCATAAAATCGGAAACCCGCCCCGAAATATGCAGATTTTATTAACCATCTCAAATACAGTTTATTATAAATTAGTCTGAAAAAACCTTCAGCATTTTCGTCTGGTTTGGGAAAATTAAACCCGCTTATTGGGAAATATTTCCCGCCATTGGGAAATCTGCCCCTGCTGTGTGGGAAACCATTCGGGTTATGGGAAATTATGTCTTCGTAATTTTACAATGCAGGTAAAATCGACGAAGCGACATGGAAAAAATTGAAAAGGAATTGAAAAGACTATCCCTGGCCATCATTTTAATTTCCGTCCTGTTGATTATTGCCCTGATTGCCCTTTTCACCCTTTTAATCTGAAACAACATTATAATATTATATGAACGTAAACAGGAACACCATTAAAAAAGCATTTCTACTTCTGATCGTGGGTTTTTGTGCCATGATAATGGTTGCTCAGAAACCCTTATCGCAAAAGGGCCTCGAAATGGCTATCCGGATGGCCGAATCGGAAATGATCCATTTTCCTGAATCGTGGACGGTTGACTACCGCCCCCAGGGGTCGTGGAACTACACTCCCGGGTTAATTGCCCATGCCATGATGGAAGTTTATGCCAAAACGGGTAACCGGAAATTTTTCGAATATGCCAAAAGCTACGCCGACAAATACATCAGGGAAGATGGCTCTATCGACGGTTACAGGGTTGACGAATACAACGTTGACCGCATCAACAGCGGAAAATTTCTTTTCCCGCTGTATGCGGTTACCGGCGAAGCCAGATACGAAAAAGCCATACACCTGTTGAGAAGCCAGTTGGAAACACATCCGCGCACTTCGGAAGGTGGTTTCTGGCACAAATTGATTTATCCCAATCAGAAATGGCTCGATGGGCTCTACATGGCGGCGCCGTTCTACGCACAATATGCCGTAACGTATAACCAGCCCGAAGCGCTCAACGATGCCATCGATCAGTTTATTATTGTGCATAAACATACCTATAACCCAAAAGCGAAGCTTAATTATCACGGCTGGGACGAGAGCAGGGAGCAGCGCTGGGCCGATCCGGTTACAGGTCTTTCGCCGCATTTCTGGGGAAGGGCTATGGGGTGGTATGCCATGGCACTGGTCGATGTACTCGATTTTATTCCAGCCGATCATCCGCGCAGGGGCGAAATTATCCATATCCTCAGGCAGGTGGCCGGTGGTATAAAAAAACACCAGGATAAAATATCGGGGTTATGGTACCAGGTACTCGATCAGGGCAGCCGCGAGGGAAATTACCTCGAATCGTCGGTTTCATCGATGTTTGTTTACACCCTCCTGAAAGCTGTCCGCAAAGGATATATCGGCAAAAGCTATCTCAAACCGGCCATTAAAGGGTACGAAGGTATCCTTTCCCGGTTTATCAAAGAGAACGATAACGGCACCATCAGCCTCACCGAAGTTTGTGCGGTGGCCGGTTTAGGTGGAAATCCCTACCGCGATGGTTCTTTTGAATACTACATCAGCGAACCGCGGCGCGACAACGATCCTAAAGGTGTTGGGCCGTTTATTTTCGCAAGTCTCGAAATGAGTTATTTAAATAAATAAACTAATCATTATCTGTATGAATGAATTACTTCGATCTGTAATGAAAAAAAGCCGCAAATGCCACAGGCATTTGGCAGGCATGGTTACCATGGCGTTTTTACTGCTGATTGCATCGGCAGCTAATGCACAGCCTGTAACCGTAAGGGGAAAAGTAACCGAAACGGGCAGCGGTGAACCTGTCCCGGGGGTTAATGTGGTGGTGAAGGGCACAACAACCGGAACCATTACCGATTTCGACGGGAACTATTCGCTCACGGTACCGTCGGCAAATGCTACCCTTGTATTTACCTTTATCGGATATGCCACACAGGAGACTGTTGTAGGCAACCGTACCGAAATTAACATCTCACTTCAGTCGCAAACCATCGGTCTCGATGAGGTTGTGGCCATTGGATATGGCACCGTGAGAAAACGCGACATTACCGGTTCGGTGGCATCAGTCAGGGGCGACGACCTCAGGGCGATTCCGGTGGCCAGCGCTGCCGAAGCCATTACCGGAAAACTGGCAGGGGTGCAGATTACCGCAACCGAAGGATCGCCCGATGCCGAAATAAAAATACGCGTGCGCGGCGGCGGCTCCATCACACAGGACAATTCGCCGTTGTATATAGTTGACGGGTTCCCGGTAAACAGCATCAACGACATTGCTCCTTCCGATATTCAGTCGATTGATGTGCTGAAAGACGCTTCGTCGACTGCAATTTACGGTTCGCGCGGTGCAAATGGCGTTATCATCATCACTACCCGCAGAGGAGAAGAGGGAAGGCTTTCGGTGGGCTATAACGCGTACTACAGCCTAAAGCGGATTGCAAAAACCCTCGATGTACTCGATCCGGAAGACTATGTGAAATGGCAGTACGAATATGCCGTTCTGCGTCATGGCATCAACAACCTGTCGTCATATACACGGTTTTTCGGTGCTTACCAGGATCAGGACCTGTTTGCAGGGCAGCCCATGAACAACTGGCAGGAGCAGGTTTATGGCCGAATGGGGCATGTGTTCAATCACGACCTCAGCATCAGGGGTGGTTCGGGCAAAACAAACTATTCGTTCAACTATGCCCACATCGGCGATAAAGCCATTATGATCGGTTCGGATTTTAAACGCGATAACCTGTCGTTTAAGTTGAACCATAAGGCAAACGACAAAGTTGAACTCTCTTTCAACATGCGTTATTCGGATACCCAAATCAATGGTGGTGGCGCTAACGAACAGAACGAGGTCTCGTCGGCCGACTCACGCCTGAAACACAGTATCCTTTTTGCTCCCATGCCGTTGCAGGGCCTTACCACCGACGATACCGATGAGGAAATTGCCAGCTACATGGTAAACCCCATTATCGCCACCTATGATAATGACCGGGTTCAGAACCGGAAAAATTACAACATGGCTGCAAGCGCCTCCTGGGAAGCCCTAAAAAACCTGGTTATCCGCACCGAAGTTGGCCTCGACAATTTCAACTATAACGATGACCGTTTTTACGGACTTACTACCTATTATGTGAAAAATGCCCCTGCGGCGGTAAATCAGGGCAAACCTGCCGTAATTCTGAGAGACCGCAAGGAAGAGCGTTTCAGGAACACCAATACCGTTAACATCGACTTTAAGGAATACCTAAACGAATATCATACACTTCGGTTGCTGCTCGGGCACGAAGTTTTGCTGTCGAACACCCAGGAGCTCACATCGGTTGTGCATGGTTTTCCAAAACTTTTTAAGTCAAGCGAAGCATTTAAGCTTACCAACCAGGGTATTGCCCATTCAACCGAAAACTTTTACTCGCCCGACGATAAGCTTCTTTCGTTTTTCAGCCGTCTGAACTACGATTTCAAAGGAAAATATATTCTGGCCGCTACATTCAGGGCCGACGGTTCCAGTAAGTTTTCGGTAGGGAACCGCTGGGGGTACTTCCCCTCTGCTGCGATTGCCTGGCGCATTTCGGGCGAAAATTTCATGGCCGGGACCGAGCGTTGGCTCGACGACCTGAAACTTCGGTTCAGTTACGGAACTGCCGGAAACAACCGTATTCCATCGGGGCAAATGGCACAGACCTTTGTTTCGAACTCGACTTCGTGGATGAACGGTTTCGACAGTTTCTGGTCGCCTTCGAAAACCATGGCCAATCCCAATCTGAAATGGGAAACTACCTATACCCGCAACGTGGGTATCGACTATTCCATTCTGCGTCAGCGGTTAAGCGGTAGTTTCGAAGCTTACCTGAATACAACCGACGACCTGCTGATTGCTTTCCCGGTTGCTGGTACCGGTTACGACATCCAATACCGGAACATGGGCGAAACCGAAAACCGCGGATTTGAAATATCGCTCAATGCAATGGCCATCAACAAGAAAGACTACGGCCTGAGTTTTACCTTCAACATCGGGTTCAACAAGAATACCATTAAATCGCTGGGTATTATGGACGATTTCGGAGCTGAAACCGGATGGGCTTCAACCGATATCGGTACCGATTTCTGGATTTCGAAAGGCGGATCGGTTGGCCAGATGTATGGCTATATCTCCGATGGACGTTACGAAGTTTCCGATTTCGAGCGGTACGATGCGGCTACCAACCGTTGGATACTTAAGCCTGGTGTTGCCGATGCTACCCCTGTGGTGGGAACACTGAGGCCCGGGGTGATGAAACTGAAAAATATTTCGGGCGACGATAACCTGGTAAATGTTTCCGACCGTACCATCATCGGCGATGCCAATCCGAAACATACCGGCGGTTTCACCCTGAACGGATATGCCTATGGTTTCGACTTTACGGCAGTGTTGAACTGGAGCTACGGCAACGACATTTACAATGCCAACAAAATTGAATATACCACATCGACGCCGAGGACACAGTACCGAAACCTGATAACCATGATGGGCGAAGGCGAGCGTTGGACAAACATCGATCCGGCAACCGGAACCCTTGTGAACGATCCGGCCACGCTTGCTGCCATGAACGCTAACACAACCATGTGGTCGCCTTATATGACCCGCAATGTGTTTACCGACTGGGCCGTGGAGGATGGTTCATTCCTCAGGTTAAATACCCTTTCGGTAGGTTATACCATACCTAAATCGCTTACACAGAAAGCAAACATTCAGAACCTCAGGTTCTATGTAACCGGATATAACGTAGCTATTCTGACCAACTATTCGGGTTTCGACCCCGAAGTTTCGACCCGCCGCAGGACCGCTCTTACCCCTGGTGTCGATTATTCGGCTTATCCGCGCAGCAGGCAGATTGTGTTTGGTTTGAACCTTAATTTCTAACCCGTAAAAAAATGATCAATATGAAAAGGATATTATTTATAGTCACAATAATAGTTGCGGGTGTGCTGGTATCTTGCCAGGATTTCCTGGAAGCGCCCACCAAATCATCGCTCGATGAAATGGTGATTTTTTCGACGCCCGACCTGGCAAAAGGCGCTGTTGATGGCATTAAAGTTCCGTTTGCCGAAACCAACTCCTACCGTGGAAGGTTTTTACCCTGGTATGGAATGAATACCGACATTGAGTGGTACAACCTTTCGGAGCGTTATCCCGATGGACAGGCCGATCTGGCCGTTTATGGCGCACAGCCCAATAACCCGCAGATGAATACGGCCAACAACGCCTGGGCACAGATGTATTCGGGCATCGAAAGGGCCAATATCTGCATCAGG
>CAZMDP010000031.1:0-9688 GCA_964565015.1 uncultured Prolixibacteraceae bacterium
ATGATGAGTGTTGTACCCGAATTTCCCAAATTATTGCTGCTTCTTGTATTTAATCTGGTTCTTACCGGCGGGATAATCAGGTTTCTGTATTACCCGAGATCGAGGCGCCGCGACTATTTCTTTACCTTTATGCTTACCAGCACCACCATATTTATGTTGTTGTTCCTGCTCGACAATGTCAGCATTCAGGTAGGTTTTGCGCTGGGTTTGTTTGCCATTTTCGGGATTTTGCGTTACCGTACCGAAATGCTCCCAATCAGGGAAATGACCTATCTGTTTATGATCATTGGTATTTCGGTGATCAATGCACTGGCAAAAGAGCTTGGGTATATCGAATTGCTGACTACCAACGGTATTTTTATCCTCGTAACCTGGCTGATGGAAAGCAGCAAACTGCTCAGGCATGTTTCGAGTAAGCATATCGTGTACGAAAAAATTGAACTGATTAAGCCCGAAAATTCGGAAGCGTTGATGGCCGATCTAAAGAAACGGACAGGATTGAATATTACCAAAGTTGAGGTAGGAACCATCGATTTCCTTAAAGATACGGCCATGTTGAATGTATATTACGATACCAGGGAAACCAACATAGCCGATACTTTGCCAACCGATACTTTAAGGGCGGGGGATGATGACTGAAGAAGACTGACCCCGATCTTATCGGGGGAGGCAGAGGCGCAGAGCGCCCACAGTATGGTAGCAGCAACAAGGGTCATATTATATCAATTATCTCATTTTGAAAAATGAAAATGTTTAAAAATTTATTTCTGATTATTCTTTTTACAATTGCATCGTTCAGGGTTGCAGCCCAGGAAAATGATTTCGGGTCGTGGATCGAAATCGGGGTCGAAAAGCAGATCACCAAAAAGCTACGGCTCGAATTTGAGGAAGAAATCCGCATTTTTAAAAATTTCGGCGAAATCGACCGTATTGCTACAGGAATTGGCGGGGCATATACCTTCAATAAATATCTGAGGGCCGGTGGCGGCTATTCGTGGTTGTACAAACACCGCTTCAATAAAGAGCTATGGGAACACCGGCACCGTTTCCATTTTTACCTGCGCGGCCGTTATAAAATCGACCGGTTTACCTTTACCCTGCGCGAAAGGATACAGACCACATTTGTCGATGAATCGATTCCCGGGTTTGGGTATAACCCGCGTACCTATCTCCGGTCGAGGTTGCAGGCTGCATACAATATAAAAGGTTCGGTTCTGTCTCCTTTTGCCTCGGCCGAAATGTACTACCAGCTCAACAACCCGAAAGGAAATCAGATCGACAATTGGCGATATACCCTTGGAACAGGGTGGGCAATTTCAAAAAATTTTGATATAGATACTTTTCTCCGGCTCGATCAGGAAGTGAATGTAAAAAACCCGGTTTCATACTGGATTTTAGGTTTTTCATTTAATATTGGATTATAAAGTTCATGAAGTTCATCTTTTGAATAATTTTACAGCACATATAGCGATTTTCAAAATATGGATCAGATAAAAACCAAAATCAGGAGCTTTTCTACCTTCAGAATTGTGGTTATTACCTTTATGGTTACGGTCATTCTTGCTTTCGTTGCATGGTATTTATTTATATTCGAAAAGCAAATAAAAATCGTACCTCCGGTCGAAATGGCCGAAGTAAAGGTTGGTAACCTTGAGCTTGTAATTGTTTCGGAAGGAGAACTGCGGCCATCGAAATCAATTCCGGTAATGGTTCCCGAATCGTTGTTCGGCGATTTTTCCGTTCCTGAAATCGAAATATCGAGCCTTTTACCAGAGTACAGCAAAGTTGAAAAAGGTGAAATTATTGCACAGCTCGACCCGGCTGTATTTGATAAGGTGAAATCGGGCCTCGAATCTGAAATTTCCGATTTGGAGAATAAAATCAGGGAAATCCCGCAAGATTCGATTAAGCAGTTGAAAGATGTTAAGCTCGCTCTCGAAAATGCCCGTATAGATTTGGAAATCAGAAAAATAGCCGTTGAGCAATCGCTTTTCGACCCTGCCTCGGCACACGAACGGATGAAGCTGGAGTTCAGCAAATCGGAGCTTGCATACCAGAATGCCCTTGCCAACTACCGCGAACGTAAAAAAAGCCTCGAAGAAAAGTATGCTTCCTATCCTGAAAGGCTGGAAAAGATTGAATCTGTGGAGAAGCCTAAGCTTCCTACACTCAGGGAAACCCTGAAAATTGAGTCGCCCATAAAAGGAATCCTGACCTATGTATATGATGCAAAAGGCGAAAAGATTTCGGCCGGAAGCAGGTTATCGCCTGGAAACAGGATTGTCGCACAAATTGAAGATATCGGCCGGCTTATTTCACAATTTAACCTGAGCGAAGAGTATTTTTCACAAATCAAAGAAGGTCAAGCAATAGATATATATCTGAAAACCAATGCTATTCAAATTGTATCAAAAATCAGTACGATCAGCCAAAGAATTGAAACGGTAAACGGCAAAAAGGTTTTCAGTGTCGAGGCTGTGATCGAAAATCCGGGATATAATCTTCTGCCCGGACAAACCACAGAGAATAAAATTTCGCTGAATATTCTTGAGAATGTAATGTTCCTGCCCAATTCTTCGATTCACGAGGATGGGGAGAAGAGCTATGTATTCCTGAATGGGGGAATTCGTCATGAAGTAAAATCACGAAGAGTTAATGAAGAATATACTCAGATTATCAGTGGGTTATCAGAAGGCCAGTTGGTATATCTGAATGCAATTGCCGCTGTATCGAAATAGAGGTTAATGA
This sequence comes from uncultured Prolixibacteraceae bacterium, assembly GCA_964565015.1. GTDB lineage: Bacteria > Bacteroidota > Bacteroidia > Bacteroidales > Prolixibacteraceae > UBA1413. The sequence continues at coordinate 2,749 of CAZMDP010000031.1, forward strand.
TGAAAGAGAGATTTTCCGATAACAGTAATTTATTCCCAGACTCATTATTTTGGTTGAAGGCCTTTCTTCTTCTGATAAGCATTTCGCTCTTTAAACCATCTTTTGCCATCAGGCCGGTGGAGCCTGATTCGATCCATATTCTGACCATTGAAGAGGCTATCGAACTTGCTTTTAACAATTCGAACGATGCCAAAACATACCGGAATTATTTTCTTGCTTCGTATTGGTCATATCGGTCGTTCGAAGCCCGTTACCTGCCTTCGGTGGTTTTAAATTCAACATTGCCATCCTATACCAAACGGGTACAGCAGGGAGTTGACCGGGGCGAGATTTATTTCTATTCGCAGAATACCCTTACCGAATCGATGCAGCTTTCGGTAAATCAAAACGTTCCATTAACCGGTGGGGTACTTTCATTCCACACCTCGCTCAACAGGGTCGATCAGTTTTCTCCCTCCCGCTCACATTCATACAACTCGGCGCCTTTTGGAATTACTTATTGGCAATCGCTAACTGCTGCCAACTGGATGAAATGGGACCGAAAACTTTCTCCCATGTATTTCGAGTCGGCCAAACGTTCGTACATGCACAATATGGAAGCGGTAAGGACTACCGCCATTGCCTGGTTCTTCAACCTTATGTCGGCCCAGCAGCATTTATTGATAGCCCGCGAGAATCTGGCCAATACCGATACCTTGTACAAAATAACCCAGAAGAAATTTGAGATCGGGGCTATTGGCCGCGACGAACTCATGCAGATGAAATTAACCCTTTTGAATGCCGAGAATGCAGTGGATCAGAATATAATGAATGTTGAAGCCATGGAAAATGGTTTCAGGTCGTACATAGGCATTAAGGATCAGAAAAAGATACAATTGGTGGTACCGCTCAATGTTCCCGAAGTGTTGCTGAATTATGAAGAGGTTCTTCGGGAGGTTAAAAAGAACCATGTACAGACTATTTCCAATGAGACTCAACTTTTGCAGGCAGAGCGTAACCTGGCCACCGAAATTGGTGCTGCTCGGCCCGAAGCAACGTTGTATTTATCGGTTGGCGCCAATCAGAATGCTGAGGAACTTGCAGAGGCATACCGGAATATCAGGGATTACCAGGTAGTTTCGGTGGGATTAAAAGTGCCTATTGCCGACTGGGGCCTACGAAAGGGCAATGTACAGATGGCCAAAGCCAACCTCGAAGCTTTGAAAGGGAGGGTACAGCAAAATGTGACCGACCTCGAACAAAGCGTTTACCTGTCGGTGATGCGCTACAATATGATGCCCAAACGAATGCGCGTGGTTGCCGAGTCGGATACCATTGCAAGTACCCGTTACGATGCCTCGCGTGAGCGTTTTCTGGCTGGCCGTATTACTGTTACCGACCTGAACATCGCACAGGCCGAGAAGAATAATGCCCGCGCCTCATTTATCAACGCCATCCGCGAATACTGGTCATATTACTACGAAATACAGAGGATTTCCCTGTATGATTTTATCCGAAAGCAGGAACTGGAGGTCGATTTCAATGAATTGGTGCGAACGGCAGGCGAGTTATAAATACCTCAAATTCTGATTATTGCCCCTGCCACGAAAGGTCACAGATAGTCATTCCAGAGATTTGGAAATCTTTTCATGCCATAATAAGCATAAAAAGCAGGATCAATATTTTTATCATGTCAGTTTATTTTCTGATAAATTAAACTTCCGGTATGATACAATCCGGGTTCGTTGTCTAATTGGATCCGGTAAAAATAGGTTCCCGATGCAAGGTTGCTTTCACTGGGCCACCAGTTAAACTCATATTGAGAGGTTACAAGCGATCTTGATGAGTGCAATATCATGTCATCGTTCCCGTCCACATGGTCGGGACTGGTATTGATACAACCCTTGGTCCACGACTGGCACATCCATATAAATTCGGTCCCTTTTGTTTTACGGCCAACCTGTGCCGGATTTTTTGGTGTGAGATAATTGCTATCATCCTTGCTTTCGAGCAAATAGGTTGCCGGTAAAGAAGCCTGACTGGTATTTAGCGGTTCAACAAATACCCTGTCGCTGTTGCGGGGCTGTCCGATTTTGTGGTACGTTGCATAACCGTCGTTAAAACGCAACATCACTATTTTATTGGTTAGAGGCAATACTTCGATCAGATCTGATGCAATTCCTGACGAAATATAAAAGACTAAAAAAACAATAATTGAGATGATTTTTATTTTCATGAGTTTTATTCAGATTAATGTTTTACAAAGAATGGCAGGTTTGCAGTGGAGAAATGGCCATGCCCGTCGAATACATACACAAATAAACGGTAAGCGCCCTCATCGGCAGGTGTAGTGAAATGGATTGATTTTCCGTGTTTACCCACCAGTCCGGGCAACGGCTTTGGTTCCTTTTCGCCCTGGCCTGCATAGGCGGCATATTCGGCTTCGGGCCTTATTTCCCATCTCCAGGTAAGCGGGTCATTATCGCGGTCGCTTGCAGTTACAGTGGCCGGATAGCGGGTTCCCGGTTTTAGTATAATATCCTGATAGCGTACAAAACCTGCGATGTTCAATGAGTCAACTATTGGTGCGACATTTTCGGGTAGTTTGCCCGTCCAAAGCTGGTACATAAGTTTTACCAGGGGCGATTCGTTGCCATCCACATCGAACATACAAAACCAGGTATGGGTGGTTTCCTGTTTGAAGTTAGCCCAGTAAAATACATACGACCCCAGGCACTGGCCGTTATCCACATCAATGGCTACGCGGTATTTCCGGGCATAAGCATCGTATTTTTCGCGGCCTGTTTGTTCATAGGGAGCTCTCCACGATGTTTTTTTTACTTCCCAATAGCCATCGGGGCCCCATTCGGCTATTACATAAGGTTTTGTCCATCCGTATTTCTGCAGGGTATCCTGAAGGGTGAAAATATCGCCGTAACTGTTTATCCCCAAAAGGTCGAGATCGGGACAACGTTCAACAATGTCGGCCACCTTTTTCATCATGCTGGTACCAATCACGGTCATAACCGGATGATCCGGATCAATTGCTTTTATGGCACGTGCGGCATCATTTACAGCATCCCAAACCTTCGGATTGAAGGGTTTTGTGCCCGGAATGTAATCGAGTTCGTTGCCAATTGACCACATCAGCACTGCAGGGTGATCTTTGGTAGCCCTGACTATGTCTTCAATCCGTGCAGTCTGGGCTTTAACCGCTTCGGTGTCGTTGTAATCCATTCCGTTGCGTTCGGCGCCTGCAGGGAGGTTTACCAGTGCAGTTAAGCCTGACCGGTGAACCTCATCAAGCTGTTCCTTGCGGTATCCGGTACGGATGGAGTTGCCGCCATATAGTTTCACTTTTTCGAAATTGTTGTAACCCACAACCCCTTTGATGAAAAAGGGTTGGTTGTTGACTTTCATTTGCCATTTAGAATCTGTTTGTTCAATTATAACTTTTTGTGAAAATACTTTAATGTGAAATAGGAGAAATGAAGTAATCAATATCCAAAATAGTTTGTTCATCTGTTTTGCTGAATAGGACTTTATTATCAATAAGAATTGAGCTAAAATAAATAATTAAAATGTTAACATGATTAGTTATGATTAGGTAAAACAACCGGTAACCAGAATGATTAAAGTTATAAAGAGATTTTCAGGTCTGTTCCATAAATTATTCCCATTACATCACAAGCCATTATTATTATTTTTTCAATACTCGTTTTACTATAATTTAGTCCGAGCCTCCAACCAGGAATAAACTCAATAACATAACTTGGATTCTCAACTAAATCAGGTCTTCCGGGATATAATTGATATTTGTTTTTTGATAAAAATCTTCTTTTTTTTCCGTGAACAGGTCTTGATGCAAATCTTTCCAGAAATGAATGATCTTCTTCAGCAAAGATTTTAAAAATTGTAATCATTACATCACGGGCATTTCTTGCCTGATAAGATTTCATCCTGTAAATGAATCCAACTTGTGTAGATTGATTTAAATTTTGATTTTCTAAAATAGTTGAATTTTTTTTGGGTTTATTACTTATTGATTTTGATTGATTTTGATAAGAAATAGCAATTGTTTCAAAAAAATTTTCTAAAAGGTCTAAATCTGGTTTATATCCACATAGACTTTCAACTTTATCGGATAAGATTTCAATCAAAATTTCATCTTTTTCTACAATAAGTTTATTCCAAGCAAGCGGTATAGTTTCATTAATTTCCCTTTGTTTTGAAACGTTACGATAATCGTTTCGTGCGGATTCTATCGCTAAGCCATTTACAATTCTTTCTCGATCCAAATAACGTGTAAATCTATTACAACTTTCTTCTAAATCACGTTCCAGAATATCAAGTTTATATACCCTTCTTTCCTGATAAACACCTTGTTCTCCTGGCAGGAAAAAATGCCATTCTTGCCCATCTGTCAAAATTGCGAATGGAATGCCTTGATGATATGCATACTCAAATAATTGTTTCTCATATCCTTCAGCTTGTCCAATTTGCTTCACTTCGATGAATACTATAGGTTTATTTCTAGGGTGGCACAATGCGTAATCAACTCTCCTACCATGAATAGAATATTCAGGAATTACAATTTCTGTGTCGTATATGTCCCATCCCAACGAATTCAATATACGTAAAACTATCCCTTGTGAAACAGATGCTTCATTTGTGAATCTACCCTGTTTGATATCACGAGCAATTATGTTAATTGTTGCTTTAAGGCTCATCTTTAGGTTCCTTTTTTATATGGTTATAAACAATAAATGTTGAATATGGTCCCGTAAATTTAAGTAAAAAAAAGTATTCCTCTATTTGTATTCAAACAGGTAATAAAAGGCTCCGGATTTGTTTCCGTCAAGCGAGATTTTTCTCCTTTTTGGTTTTAGGGTATCTCCGGTTTTGCGGCCTAAGTGGTCCAATACGTGTACGGTAAATTTTCCCTTTCTTTTCAACTCCAGGTTTACTTTAACCGGTTCGATGAGCAGGGGCGCACTACCCACTTCGAGCAGCTCGGTGTGGTCGTCGTTGTATTTCATACCGGTATTTTTTGCCCGGGCAATGGTTGTAATCAGAATCCGACCGGATGTATCGATGGTTTTATCGGGTTCAAGGCTGGTAGCCAGAATTACCGCAAACGGGTTTGATGTTTCGATGCTTAAGCCTCCCAGATCGACTTTTTTCCCCGGGGCAAACCCGACAATCCCTTTTGTGCCGCCCGAATTCACAGTAAAATATCCCGATTTGTCCCACATAAGCTGGCCGGTGTTTGAAAGAACCTCATTGCCTTTTATATACTGAGCCAGATCAGATACAACCTCCACGGGTTCTTTATCGGTGAAGGTTATTCCCACTTTGCCGATGGCCATGGCTTCGAGAGGAAAATCGCCTTTCAACACTTTCCGGTCGTGGTCCTGTTCCACTTTTTCCCTGAAGGTTGTATCCCCTTTCAGCAGCTCACTGATGTTGACACGGCGGTCCACAACCGTTATGCCTTCCTGTATGTCGTTCCGGTAAACAGAGGTGGCCAGGGCAGGGTAGAGGGCGAGTTGGGTGGGAGTGGTTGCGTTGTAAATTCCGCCCCCTGGGGTTTGAATGGTAGGGGTAAACTGCCGGTAATCGGTGGCGAAAACATATGAAGCATCCCAGCCCTGCAGCCCCATGCCATAAATGGCAATTATAGGGGCGCTTTCGGCGGTCCACTGGTTGGGGATCAGGCTAATCCATTCCGAAAAGGCAAACGGACGGTTGCTCACCTGTTGCAGACCTGAGCCAAACAACCCCGACCCGATAAGTTTCAGCATCGATTCGTTGGAGAAAGGCCCCGGACGAAGGGAATGACCTTCGCCGCCGCCAAAATAGTTGTGCCGGTCGATAATGCCAATTTCGTAATCGGTGTGCAGGTTAAGCAGGTGTGCCAATCCGGTTCCGGCCTGCCAGCAACTGGCCACCAAAGGCCCTTTATAGCCCGTTTCGCGAACTGCTTTCTCAAACTTCCTGTAGAATTTCATCTGCTCTTGGTACAGAAATGCTGCCTTATCGAGGATATGCCGTTTTACCGGCCGGTTTTCCTTTACCGCCTGCTCGTATTCCCATCCGAAAAGTCCGTGGTTGGGTTGCGGATAGATATTTTTCAGGCTCAGATTTTGGCCTTCGGGAAGCCCTTCGTTGTTCCAGGCTGCCATCAATGCTTCCTGTGTTCCGTATCTGGCTTCGAGCCAGTTGCTGAATTTTTCGCACAACAGTTTTCGGTAGGTGGGCGCCTGCTCGAGCGACCGCTCTATGGCCGACCAGAAAATATTGTCCTCGTTCTGGAACTCCACGAAATTCAGCGCCGGGTCGTCGGCATAACGTAACCCTGTATGCGGGTTTACATGGTTGAGCATATTCACCGTAAGTTCGATGTTGAGTTCCTGAAGGTCTTCGGCAAAATTTACCAGCGAAGCGGTAGTGCCGTTCAGGTGCGACCAGGGGAATTTGGTTCCGGCTACTTCGCTGTAGGCAAGCAGGCGGCTGCTGTCGCCCGGCATTACCTTGTGCCCGTAAATATGCGACCAGCCGTAATATATGCCGTTTTCGCGCAAACGGTAACAGAGATAGTCAAAGTTCTTCCATTTTTCATCAGTAACCACGGTAGAATGTATTCCATCGGAAGCCCGCCAGGTGAATTTGTGGAAACGCACCGCATTGAACCCATACCTGGCAAGCCATTCGCTCCAGGCATCGGCTTCGGCAGCGGGCATAAATGGTTTTTCACTGGCAATATTGGTTCCCCAGAACTTAACCGGCGTGCCGTCTTCAAACACAAAACGGTCATTATCGATCAGCACAAAACCATGCTTCCCGGCAGGTTTGTGCAACCAGTGCGACATGTCGAACTCAACTTTTGCTGCGGATTCTTCAATTCTCAGGGGGAACCACGTCTCCTGAGATTTGACAGGGAGAATCAATGAAAATATGG
>CAZMDP010000032.1:0-9577 GCA_964565015.1 uncultured Prolixibacteraceae bacterium
CCTGAATACAAAATAGAGATCGTGAACACCTTTAACTTTTTTGAGCTTAGCCGATTGTATTTTCCATGATTGATCGCCGCCGGTGTTTTTAACCTCACAAACTCCGAGCAATTTGCCATCAATTCCGCCAATACGTATCTCAATTTTGCCCCCAGCCGAAGCAGTGGCTACGCTGGCTTCAAATTTTTGGGCACCCTTTCCGAAGTCAACATCACGGACTTTCAGGAAATCACCATCGTCAATATTGCTCACATAAATTCCCACATTGCTGTCGTGAAAGGTTTTTAACCCCGAAGAATTTGCAATGGTTTCGGCTTCGACCCTTTGAAAAGGATCGAGATTTGCGACACCTTTTTTCACCCCTTCTTTGGTTGGAATAATCATCGGTATCGACCCATCGGCATTGTAATGGAACTGCTCAACACTTACCGAACGTTTAAAACCCTGTCCTCCCGACAATTCCTGCGTATGGTAAAAAAAGTAAGCGTTCCCTTTAAAATCAATTATTCCCGGGTGGTTGGTAAATGCCAGATGAGGTGCACGTTCCATTATATAGCCTCTGTATGTCCATGGTCCTCCGGCAGTTGGCGCCGTTGAGTAGGCAATATATTCGGGTATTCCGGCTGCTGCAAATATCATATAATAGATGTCGCCACGCTTGTATAGCCAGGGAGCCTCTTCATAATTGGTTTTGTGCTTATCATCGGGCTTAGCCCTTGGTCCGAAGGCTTCAGGTGTCATATCAACGGCAACAACCCCGTTTTTACCAATGCTCCGGTCGTATGATACCATATCTTCATTAAGTTTCACGTAATAAAGATTCGGATTTCCCCAGTATAACCATGCCTGCCCGTCGTCGTCGATAAATACGGTCGGGTCGATATCGTTCCAGATATTTTCGCTGTCGGTTATTAACCTGTGTCCTAAAGGATCACGAAACGGACCGGTGGGAGAATCGGCAACCAATACACCAATACCATCGCCATGAATAGGGCAGTAAAGGTAAAACTTGCCATTCCGCTCAATACACTGTGGCGCCCATGCCCCGTTTGTTTTATCGCTCCATGTAAAATCTTTGAGCGAGGCAACTACGCCATGGTCGGTCCAGTTTACCATATCGGCCGATGAATAGCAACGCCAATTGTGCATGGTAAAGAAATTTCTTACGGTTATATCTTCATCATGGGTGGTATAAAGATAAACTTTGCCGTTATATACCATGGGTGCCGGGTCGGCCGTGAAATAGGTCTGAATAATCGGGTTTTGCGCCGAAACAATCAGGGATAATGTGAAAAATAGAATACTGGTACATGAAAAGATTTTTAGTTCTTTCATAATTTTTGTATTTGCACTGTTATAGAATAGTCTTATATCATCAATTGCTCTGTTATTGGTGAGTTCCTACCTGGCCCATGCTTTCCCCTCTTCTGAACGTCGCCACTCAAAATACCTGTCCAAAACCATCAGCGAATTTTCATCGGGAACCGGCCCGGTATAGGCAGTAGGCCCAAGGTACATTACCACAGGATTTTCATTGCTGAAGGCTGGCCAATGAGGAACACCTTCGCCATTGGGATGACCATACTTTGCAAAATTGGTCCAATAGGTTCCCATAATTTCAGATATTTTCAGGTCAGAAGGCGAGGTATCGGGGTTAGCAGGATCTATGTGCATAAACACGTAGGGTACATCAACACCGTGAGGAGTACCATGGTCGGCTTGCGGTGTTCCTTCTACCCTTTCGGGGTGCTGGTCGAAATAGTAAAAAAACACAGGCGATTTACCCGTTTTTGATTGAAGTCTTGCCCAGCTCCAGGTATGCCATCCAAATGCGGCATCGCGCATAAGGTTACGGGCGCTGCGCGGCACCGAATTCTCCCCAACAGGATATGCTTCAATCAATGCCGCGGCAAAGGGCCCAAACCGGCGTTCCACATTTTCAACAAACTCCTGAGGCGTACGTCCGGGCCTGAAGCTAAGGCCTTCATCGGAATTGTAACCGATTAATACCGGAACATCGTTGTACTTTCCTGTTTCGTATAATTTAAACTGGTCGTCGGGGATCACATATCCATCAACTATTGGCCATCCTCCTCCCATTCCCATGCCCATAGGAAGATCATTGGCATTCATTTTACGCAATTCTGCTATTGATGAAGCCCCGGCTCTCTCAGCATAAGCAATCCCTTCCTGTTCGGCTTGTTCGAGTGTTTTCATATTTTCGCCCGGATAGGTAGTGGGCCGGGTTGGCCCAAACGAACCACCACTTTGTGAAATGGCTCTGTGAAACAACCCTTTTGCCAGGGGCGAGGCGCATAACATACTCACCGAGATGCCACCTGCCGATTCGCCAAAAATGGTCACTTTTCCTGGATCGCCGCCAAAAGCTGCTATATTGTTCTGTATCCATTTCAATGCGGCAATCTGATCGAGCAGGCCATAATTGCCCGAAACACCATGGGGGTTTTCGGCGCTCAGTTCGGGGTGCGCTAAAAAGCCAATTTGCCCGACGCGATAAGCAATGCTCACCAGAACCACGCCTTTTCGTGCCAGATGTTCACCATTATGAACAGGTTCTGCTGTTGAACCAAAACTGAATCCCCCACCATATATCCAAACCAGTACAGGTAGTTTCTCTTTCGCTGATTTTGCTGGTGTCCAGATATTCAGGTACAGGCAATCTTCACTTTTGCCCGATGGCGGGTTACCGCCCTGCATGGGCGATGGCGCATATTCGGTGGTTTGCTTAACGCCCTGCCACTTCACTACGGGCTGCGGGGCTTTCCAGCGCAAATCCCCCACGGGAGGAGCAGCAAACGGAACCCCTTTGAAAATGGTTAAATCATCGGAAATTATCCCTTGAATGATACCCCCGTCGACCTTTACCTGGCCAGGTTCAAGTTTTGTACACGCGCCCAAAACTGCTACAAGAATTACGACTGATATCAAATAGATGCCCCTCATGATAAAAAAATGGTTTAATGGTTATTGTTTACGCCAAAGGTTGGGCAGGAAACGGTAATAGAGAAGGTGACGCCATGTCCCCCAATCGTGGCCACCATGCCCGCCTTCATAATATTCGTGCTTTATGTTGTATTTGTTCAGGGCATCGCACAAGGCTTTTACCCGTTGGTTAAAGAAACCTGTTGCTTCTTTGGTTCCCTGGCCAACAAACAAATAATCAACCTTTTCATTCACCTTCGGATCGTTCAGAAAATCTTTCAATGTGGTTTCGGGATTTGTGTCCCCGGCACTAAGGATGCCAAAATTGGCAAACAAATCGAGGGAACGGAATCCCACAAACAAGCTGTGGCGTCCTCCCATCGACAATCCCGAAATAGCCCTGCCTTTTGGTGAAGTTATGGTGCTATAGCTTTTATCGACCAGAGGGATTACATGGTTACGAAGTTCTTTTTCAAAAATATCGAAAGTCAGTTCGGTATGCTTCGGATGGTTCCGGTGGATAACCTGGTTGTTTGGAATGGCAATAATCATGGGTACCGCTTTTCCTTCGGCCAGCAGGTTGTCCATGATAAAATTTACTCGCCCATCGTACATCCAGTTAGATGGGAGCTCGCCGCTACCGCCCAGTAAATACAAAACCGGGTATTTTTTATTTGGGTCATACCCCGGCGGAGTATAAACATACAACTCGCGCTGGCCATTGGTTACTGCCGAATGATATATGTGCCGGGTTACTGTGCCATGCGGAACATTTTTGGCATCGTAGTATGCAGGACCATCGCCGTGCACAACCAGCTGACTATATGGGGGCATAGCTGTAAAAGCAGCGTAGGTATTCGAAGGGTCGGCAACCTGTACTCCGTCAATCCTTAGGTTATAGGCATACATATCGACAGGTAGCGGGCCAATTGTAAGGGTCCAAACACCATCATCCCCTTTGGTAAACGGAAGAGGATCGCGACCTTTGTCGAGTGCTGTATGTATGGCCCCGGGGGGTAACTCTACCGATTTGGCATCGGGCGCTTTTACACGAAATGTAACCGTTCTGTCGTCGTGAACTTCAGGAGAATTAATCGGGGCACTGAACGGAATCAGACCCTCTGTATTCTTCTGCGGGTTATAATCGAGGTTGACGTTGGCCTGCTGCCCCGTCGAAAACAAAGGCAGCATTAAGGAAACCATCCCAACGCAACATACTGTTCTGAAAAATCTATTCATAAGCTTTGCTGTTAATCGATAATATTGTAAAAACTGACACGGGGCCATTTCACTATTGAAAGACACGAGATGCAAAATCGAAAAAAGATTTTCTCCAGACCTGCCAATCGTGGCCACCTGGAAATGAGTTGAAAACAACATCTAGTCCGCTCTCTTTCATGGTGGCCACGGCCCTTTTCGTGTGTTCAATTCTCATATCTGCTTCGCCACACGATATATAAAATAAATCCAGTTTATTGTTGAATTCGGCAGATTGGGAAAGTAATCCGGGAATTTCCTTTTCGGCATCAAAAACCACACCCGAAGGGTTCCGTATCCCACCAAAAATCCCTGAACTGAATGTCCCGACAGAGGCAAAGAAATCAAGGCTTTCGAGCCCTGAATAAAACGACTGACCGCCACCCATTGACAGTCCACAAATGGCACGGTTTTTTGCATCGGCTTGGGTACGATAGTTTTGGTCGATAAACGGGACAATGTTTTGTGTCATTTCATTTTTAAAAGAAGCCATGCCTTCACTGCTGTAACCGCCAACACCTGACCGTATATTACCGTTAGCCATTACAACTATCATCTGCTTTGCCTTTCCTTCGGCAATAAGGTTATCGAGGATAAGGTCTATTTTTCCCTGGTTTCCCCAACCGGTTTCGTCTTCGCCACCACCGTGCTGAATATATACCACCGGATATCTTGTTTCGAAGTTTTTATCGTAATCGGGTGGCGTATATACAAAAAGCCTCCTCCAACTTTTGGTTACATTGGAGAAATAGTACCTTGAACTTATGGCTCCATGAGGTACATCTTTTAAAGCATAAAACTCCCCATCGCGTGCCGGAATTTCAATACCGCTTCCCCAACGGCCTGCTCCGTAAAAGTATCGGGTCGCCGGATCGGGGACCGATGCACCGTCAATATTAAGCTGGTAGTAGTGAAAACCTTCATCCTGAGGTGCCGACTCTCCGGTCCAAACCCCATTGGCATCTTTCTCCAAATTGTATTTGACCCCGCCAATATCGATCTGTACCAGGGTTGCACCTGGTGCCGAAATTTGAGTCCGCACACGTCCTTCCGAATTTACCTGAGGAAATGCTTTCCCAGGCTGGTTAACTTCCGAAGGTTTAAAATCTTCAATCACATTTGTTGTTTGGGCATAACCCATGTTGCAAATTATTGCAGAAATAACAAATATGGCTAAAGTAAAACCTTTCTTATTTTTAAGCATAACCTAAGGTTCTAATCAATTATTTAAACAGCAGTTGAGCTATTTGATGCAGGCTCCGGCGCCAGGTATGAAATTCGTGGGCTGTACCTTCCGAAACATACGAAACTGCATTAATACCAGCTGTTTGCAGTGCGGCGGCTGCATTTTTTACCCCGTCGGGACGTTCTTTGCTTCCACAGCTCAGGAAAACGAGCTTCAGATTTTTATGTTCTTTGAGATCATCCGGATTGTAAACCCCTCCACTGAAGAGGCCATAATAAGAAAACACATCAGGCCTGTTCAGGGTCACAAGCCTGGTTTCGAATGCGCCCATCGAAAGGCCTGCCATGGCGCGGTTCTCCTGATTGGCCAACGTTCGGAAATTGGCATCGATATAAGGAATCAATTCGTCAATCAATACAGTCTGAAATGGTTTGATATCGAAATTGCGCAAGCCTCCCATGGGAATATCGTTGGTCATTCCATACGTCATTACAATAATGAATGGTTTGGCTTTACCCTCCGCGATAAGGTTGTCCATAATGAGGTTGGCATAACCTTGCATTGGCCATGAGAATTCGTTTTCGCAATAACCATGCTGCAGGTACAGAACCGGATATTTTTTCGACAATTCTTTGGTATAGCAGGGGGGCGTATAAACAAACGCCCTACGCGAAACGTTTGTGCTCGCCGAAGGGAAGAAGATTTCGTGCAGATGCCCGTGCGGAACATTTTTTAAGGCGAATATATCCTGATCGTCGGAAGGAACTTCGATGCCACTGCCCCATCGACATGCACCAAAATATACCATACTTCCCGGATCAGGCACCGATGCCCCGTCGATGTTTAACTGATAGTAATGAAAACCAACGTCTTGTGGTGCCGATTCACCCATCCATACACCGTTTTCATCTTTCACCAATTCATATTTTACTCCGCCAATATCGAGTTGAACATATTTCGCGTCGGGAGCCGAAATTCTTGTTCTGACACGCCCTTCGGAATTTACCATTGGGTATTCTTTCCCGGGTTGGTTTGATAATGCAGGTTTAAAGTCTTCTTTTATTCCTGTCTGTGCCACACTTATTGAAGCCGAAATAGCTAAAATGATTAGGATTGAAATTAAGTTTCGTTTCATAATTTTTTTGTATTTAGTTTTTAAATAGTAGCTGAGCAAACTGATATAAACTTCGCCTCCAACTCTGCCATTCGTGGGCAGTATTGGGCGACACATAGTAGTGCGCCTCCATTCCTTTGTTTTTTAACATCTCAACATTTGCTTTAGGATCGGATCCCATATTATACCTTCCGCTTTCAACCTCCCTGCTCCCATAACTTATGAAAACCATTTTTACATTTTTCAGAAAGTCGGGGTTATTTTCAATATCTTCGGGAGTAATGCTGCCCCCGCTAAACATACCCACCTGCGAAAAAACATCTGAGTTTGCCAGTGTTATTGCCCTGGTTTGCATGGCACCCATCGATAATCCGGCCATAGCCCTGTTTTGCTGATTGGCCAACGTTCGATAACTGGCATCAATCATGGGTATGATGTCGTTCAGGAGGGTATTCCTGAATCCATCGGCCCATCCTTGCGGAGGCCAAGAACCGGGAGTCCGCTGGGCGCCCTGCGGAGGCCTCGCCCCTTCGGGCATGCGCCAGGTGCCGTTATCCATCACAATGATAAAAGGTTTGGCTTTCCCTTCGGCAATAAGGTTATCCATAATCAGGTTTACCCTTCCCTGCGACGACCATCCTGTTTCATCTTCGCCTCCACCATGTTGCAGATAAAGAACCGGATAACGTTTGTTCAGATCCTGATCGTAACCGGGAGGGGTGTAAACAAAGCACCGGCGCATACTATTGTTGGTGGGCGAAAAATAAATATGCTCGCGAACCTGCCCGTGGGGCACATTCTTCAGGGCATAGAAATCTTCATCATGGGCGGGTATTTCAATTCCACTGCCCCATCGGCTTGCTCCATAAAAGTAAAGACTTCCCGGATCGGGTACCGAAGCACCATCGATGTTCAGTTGATAGTAGTGAAAACCTTCGTCCTGCGGTGCCGATTCACCGGTCCAGACTCCTTTTTCATCTTTCCTCAGATCATACTTTACCGCACCAATGTCGAGTTGCACGAGCTTGGCCTCTGGTGCCGATATTTGTACACGAACCCTGCCTTCGGAATTTACCTGGGGATACAATTTCCCTGGCTGGTTTACACTTGAGGGCTTAAAGTCCTCGACCACCTGACATAATGAATGTACAGGAAACAAAAGAGCTATAAGCAACATTGCTGGAATAGCGAAAAGATAAAGGTTTTTCATAGTTAATCTTATTAAATAATTATTAGTCATCAATATCCTGTCCGAAATCGGGAAATCCATTCTTTGTCCATCGCAGCACCCTAACGCGGGTATGTCGGTTTGGGTCTCCAAGCGAATGGCCTTTAATCTCTTTATAATCGCGGGCATGGTAAACCATCAGGTCGGTTTTGCCATCTTCGGCAATGGTAAAACTGTTGTGCCCTGGCCCGAAACGATTTAATGCTTCGTTGGTAAAAAAAACAGGTTCAGGAAGTTTGTTCCACGATGCGGGATCCAACAGGTTGGCGTTTTCATAAGCCCAAAGCAAACCCATGGCATAGGTATGGTCGGTAGCGCTGGCAGAAAAAGTAATGAATATCTTACCGTTGCGTTTTATCACAGCCGGACCTTCGTTTACATTGTAGGTCTGTCGTTCCCATTCATATTCAGGTTCTGAAATAACAACCTGAGGCCCTTCAAGTGTAACAGGGTCTTTCATTTTTGAAATTATAATGCCCGAATTAATCTCCTGCCCTGTACTTTCGGCCCATACATAATAGCGTTCACCTTTATGTTCAAAAACAGTGGCATCGAGTGCAAAAGCATCCCGCTGGGTTGTTATTTGTCCCTCTTCGACCCAAATTCCCTGTGTAGGGTCGTCCGAATCATTCGAAATTGCAAACATCCTGATTTTCCACCGGTTATCGGAATGGCCGGCGGCAAAATAAATGTACCATCTATGATTTATACGGTGAAGTTCGGGTGCCCAAATGTTGTAGGTCATAGGGCCGGTTTCGTGCTTACGCCAAACCACTACCGGTTCGGCCATAGCCAATCCATTGATATTTTCGGCCTTGCGGATTTCAATTCGGTCGTATTCGGGAACGGTGGCAATAAAATAATAATTACCATCGTCAGCTTTTACAATCATCGGGTCGGCACGTTGTAAAACCAGGGGGTTATCATATACAGGTACGGACAAAGGTTTACAACCCTGAATGACAACCATCATACAAACAGCACTGAAAACCAATGATCTGACAACCATTTTTCTTATTTTTTGACAGTAATAGCCAGAACAGTCAGCGATTGGGGCTGCACTGTTACCGATATCTGATTACCTGATACATTGGCATTGATCTCTTTTGGAGATACATTGTCCGGTTTTTCGAAGGTATTAATGGCATCGACCGAAGATGCATACAAGGTTTCGCCGGCAACATTAATAATTTCCTGACCTTTGAGTGACAGGTCGAAAGAGGCCGGGTTACCGGCATCGATATTGGTTATGGCCACATAGATATTTCCATCCTTTCCTTTTGCCGCAATGGCATCAACCCGGGGTAAGGTAATGTTTCCAACCTGATATTTACCAGCATCAAATTTAACCGGGATAAACACAGCATCCTGAAATGGCACATACATCCTGAATGCATGATAAGTAGGCGTTAGAACCATTTTTTCGCCTTCGGTATGGATTACTGCCTGTAAAACATTGATCATCTGAGCAATATTGGCGCCATGTACCCTGTCGGCATGACGGGCAAATATGTTGAAGTTCAATGCAGAAATGATGGCATCGCGCTGTGAGTTCTGCTGTTGCAGAAAGCCTGGATTGGTTCCCTCTGTCGGGGCATACCAGGCACCCCATTCGTCCACCAAAATCGACACCTGTTTATCGGGATCATATTTATCCATTATTGCCTTGTTTTCAACAATAAACTGGTCCATTTCGAGTGTTTCCCTGATTACGGCTGCATATTGCTGTTCGTCAAAACCGGTAGCAGGGATAACAGGTGGCCATCCTCCCCGGGTATATTTATGTAACGAAAGACCTTGTATATTCCATGTCCATGTTTTATTTTTCCATGCCTCCATAATGGCTTCG
>CAZMDP010000033.1:0-9539 GCA_964565015.1 uncultured Prolixibacteraceae bacterium
CCATCGTCATCGAAAAACAGGGATGGGTCAATCCCGTTAAAATTGAGTTTATAGGGATCGCTCCAACCCTGAAAAGGGTCTTTTGTTTTGACCACCATATTGCCCATATCACCAGCAAACTGTGTGGTAATCATATAGAAAGTATCGTTGTATGGATTATACTTGATGGCCGGGGCAAAAATACCAAATGCAATACCGGCATCGTGCACCTTGAGCTGCGATTTGCGGTCGAGGACATGCCCGATCTGTTTCCAGTTAACCAGGTCTTTCGAATGAAAAATGGGTACACCCGGGAACATGGCAAACGACGAACATACCATAAAATAGTCGTCGCCCTTGCGGGTAATTGCCGGGTCGGGGTAGCAACCCTGCAATATAGGATTGTAAAATTCATTCTCCTTTAATGGGTTGTCGTTGTACACTTTATCGTTGCCTTCATAAACAAAATTGGAAAAAACCGGGCCATTTTTAACCTGATTCCCGGTTGGGTTACAATTCCCGTAGTTGATTAAAAACGAAAACAAGACAGTAAGCACAACAACTGCCAAAGCCTTCTTCTTCGCCTCGCTAATTGATCTTGAACTCTTCATCTCTCACTATATTAAACGATTAATAATTATTGCATTTTCAATGTATAGGTTTTACCTGCCTGCGTATCGAAATCAAAAAGCAGGGTAGGCTTAAGGACAACCTGATTAAGTTTGGCTGACGGCGATATAAGCGGTTTTTTAATATCTGGCGTTTCGAAAAACGGATTTGGGTTATCACCCGATGCTACTTTTAATGAAGTACCACCGTCGAGAATAACCCTGTTTGGAACGCGGATGCGGCAATTGCCCCCTAAGGCAGATTTTATTTCGATGCGGGTTACCTGAGCATTTTCCCAAACGAAAGAAACTTCGAATCCGCCCGGTGTACGAATGCCTGTAATTTCGCCATTTTTCCATTCATCGGGCAAGGCCGGAAGGAAGTGAATGGCACCATCGTGCGATTGCAACAGCATTTCGGCAATACCGGCCGTACAGCCAAAATTCCCATCAATCTGGAAAGGTGGATGGGCATCGAGAAAATTCGGGTACGTTCCACCGCTGCGCGACCTCACCGGATCGACCAACGTTAACTGATCCCTGATTAATTTCATGGCGTGGTTTCCATCGAGCAGGCGCGCCCAGAAATTGACTTTCCAACCCATTGACCAACCGGTGGAAACATCGCCCCGGTGAATCAGGGTAGTACGCGATGCGTCAAACAATTCGGGTGTTCTGTATGGCGATATCTGATTCGACGGGTGTAACCCATACAGGTGCGATACATGACGGTGCTTGTCGTCAGGGCTGTCAAGGTCTTCCAGCCATTCCTGCAATTGTCCGTATTGTCCTATCTGCATAGGAGGCAAACGGTCGAGCAGTTTCTGCAGCCCGGCAGCAAATGTCTGGTCTTTGTTCAGCAACTTTGCTGCTTTTATGGTATGGGTGAACAGATCGAAGAGGAGCTGGTTATCCATGGTTGCCCCGGCGCAAACAGATGAACGACCGGCAGGTGCATTCTCGGGCGAATTTGAAGGGCTTACCACCAGCCATTTATGGGTAGGTTCTTCGATCAGGAAGTCCTGATAGAATTCGCAGGCCGATTTAAGTACCGGATAAACCGATTCGAGAAACGTAAGGTCGCCGCTGTACAGATACCGTTCCCACAGGTGCTGCGACAACCAGACACCGCCCATGGGCCACATACCCCAGAAAGCGCCATCGACTACCCCCGATATACGCCAGATATCGGTGTTATGGTGAACAACCCAGCCTCGGGCACCATACATGGTTTTGGCTGTTTCCCGTCCCGTCTCCGAAAGTTCTTTCACCATCCGGAACAAGGGTTCATGCAACTCAGAAAGGTTGCACTTTTCGGCCGGCCAATAGTTCATTTCGGTGTTGATGTTGATGGTGTATTTGCTATCCCATGCCGGATTTGTACTTTCGTTCCAGATCCCCTGAAGGTTGGCCGGCTGGCCTCCGGGCTGAGAACTGGAAATGAGCAGGTACCGCCCAAACTGAAAATACATGGAAACCAATTCCGGATCGTTGTTCTTTGCAAAGTCCCTGATTCGCACATCAGTCGGAAGCAGGGCTGCCGGTGAAGTACCCAGGTTGAGGCTTACCCGGTTATAATAGTGCTGATAGGCTGCAATATGACTGTTTTTCAGGGTATTATATGATTTTTTTTCGGCTCCGGCAAGAAAATCATTTGCCTTTTCAGTCTCGTCGGCTGTCAGGGTTTTATAATCGACAAAGTTGGTTGCTATTGAAATGAAGATGATTACTTCGGAGGCGTCATTAACCTTTATTTTGTCAGAATCGGTGGTGATGGTTCCTCCGGTATTTGCAATCCGGGAAAGGGCATTGAATTTTACCTGCCCGGTTACCCCTTCGTGAGTTTCCGATAATCCGGTCAGTTCAATGGTATTATTCCCTTTTACTTTTACCGTTTTTTGCAAAGGACCATCCATACTTGCGGTGAAAGAAAGTTTTCCCGGTTCAGTTGCAGTTAATCTTACTACTATAACCTGATCGGGCTGAGAAGCAAACATTTCCCGCTTAAAGGTGATGCCATCAACTTTGTAGGTAGTGGTAAAAAGCGCGTTTTCTATATCGAGTTCGCGGTAATAATCTGTATAATTTTCGTGTCCTTCGAAAACGAGCCTAAGGTTTCCAACTACCTGATATTTTGATCCATGCAGTTCGGTGAGCATGTTCTGATTGACAAGTTTTTCGGCTTCATGAGTTTTTCCGTCGAAGATAAGTTGTCTGATTTCGGGCAAAGCTTTCAGTGCATTAGGGTTATCGTTCCGGGATGGCCCCCCCGACCAGAAAGTTTCCTCATTCAGTTGTATCCGCTCATTTACCGGGTCTCCAAAAACCATTGCTCCCAGGCGGCCATTCCCGATGGGCAAGGCCTCGTTCCACACTTTTGCCGGCTTATCGTACCAAAGCTTATGTTTTCCACCTTTATTTTCAGATAAACCAGGTGTACTGATAATAAATAATAAAACAATGATTATGGCATTGGTTATTTGTTTTTTCATCGGCTATTGTTTGAACAATTTTTGTAAAGTCTCAGTAAGGTACAGACGCGAGTTCATCCAGGTGTGGCCCCCACCGGTAACCAAACTGATGTGATTGATTTTTCGCTCTTTCATTAAATCCATAAAAGCAAGTGCTTCTTTGTACAGAAAATCATCTGATCCCACGCCTAACCAAAGTAATTTCAACTTATCGTTGGTTTGATCTGGATTTTTGGACAAATGACCAAAATATTGATCGAATACCTGTTGAGTAAGGTATGCACTATAGGAGCCCATCCAGGCAAACTTATCGAAATGACTGAAGCCGGTAAAAAGAGATTGCCCGCCTCCCCGTGAAAAACCTGCAATGGCCCGGCTTTCGCGATGCGGAATTGTTTTGAAATTTTCCTCAACGTATGGGATAATTTTTTCAATCAACTCGTCACTAAACAGTTTATACGATTCGGCCACCTCGGGCGATGAAGGCCTTGGCGCTCCGGCAAGCATATTACCATAGGGCATCACAATGATCATTGGCTCAGCCTTTTTCTGGGCAATGAGGTTATCGAGTATTACGTTGGCCCTTCCTACTTTTAGCCAGGTTTCTTCGGTATCGGTTGTCCCGCTGACCAAATAGAATACCGGATAACGTTGATCACTTTTATCGTAACCCGGAGGGGTATAAACCAGTATTGGCCTTGTAGTGCCGAGCCTTTCGGAATAATACCAGCAATAGGTTACTTTGCCACGCGGGACATTTTGAACGGACGAGACCAATGGTTTTTCACCCGGAATTTCGACAAGGCTTGCTTTGAAACGTTCGTTCGGAAACAGGTCGGGATTGTTTGGGTCGGCTACCGAAATACCATCAACAATAAAATGATAGGGGTAAATATCCGGTTCGATCGGGCCTACGGTAATACTCCAGTTTCCATTGCTGTCTTTCTGTAAAGGCTGGTTAGCACTTAAAAACTGAGCACTTAATTCAACTTTTCCGGATGTTGGCGCCCTGAAATTAAAAGTAACCGTGCGGTCGGGGTTTACAATAGGTGATACAGGCGACACAGCACGGGACTGGGAATACCCGGTCGATGGAAAAACTGTTATGAGCAATGCTGCAAACCATGCGTAGAACGATATTGGTTTCATATTTCGTTGATTTAAAGTATTATTTTCCGATTATCAGTTTAGTTACGGAAACCCCGGATTGACCTTTTGCCTGAACAAAATAAATTCCTTTTGGCATAGTTAAGCGGATTTCTTCACTGTAAATATAGTTTTCAAAAATTTTATTAAACACCATAATCCCTGAACTATTGAATATTGTCAACGACGTAATTGGGCTATTGCTTTCAACTCGAAATACATCAGTTGCCGGATTTGGGTAAACGATAACTTTTGTTTCGGTCTCTTCAACAGATTTTATGCTGTTAACAACACAATTGCCCGCCAATCCGCCCATCCCCGTTGGGGTTTTTCCGGTATTTGTTATATAAAATTTATCGATAGCCGCCCCGTTTTCGCGATAGCATACATATAGGGTATGTTCACCGGGCTCAAGAGCGTATGTCATTGTATTGTTGTTTGCCAGACTATGTACATCGTCCCACTGCCAGGTGCTACCACCCTGAATTCCGTTCCAGTTAATCCAATTCCCGTCGTTTACCCTGATCCAGAATGAATCATCATCGGGGGTTGGAGCCAGGGTCCTTCCCCATATCTTATACATACCCCCTTCGCTAACAGTGAAACGGTAAACCAAATGATGGATGGTATCGGCAGTTGGAGCGTTTAATGCCTGATATTCCTGTTTAACAGTCAGGTATTTACCTCCCGATGCGGCCGGGCTCGAAATTATATCCCAATGTTCGCTTATGGCCGTACATTCGGCTTCGAGCCATATTTCATCGGTATTATCACTGGATATTACAATCTTGACGGAGGTGCTGGCAGTAGCTCCATCGTTATCGGTAACCGTAAGGATGTAGGTATATTCGCCAAGCCCATGCACAACATTCAGATCGGGTGTGGTTGACACCTGATATCCATTTCGGGCCCAAGAATATTTGACAATTTCGCCATCGGGGTCACTGCTTTCTGACCCTTTCAGGGTTATAGAATGATTGACTCCCCTGTTGTCCCTGATTTTAATATCGCCGCCACCCGAAGCTATCGGCGGAATGTTCCCGTATCGACCACCTTTCGAAGGATCGGAAGTAAATGTGGTTATGCTGAATGCATCGACCGTGGCGGTGAACATGCCGTTTACAACTTCATAAGCGCCATCGTTTACCATCTTTTTGTCAGCCGAGGTTGTAAATCTGGTTAGCGAGTCAATTCCGGGGATTATATTCAGTATATTGAAATTGAGCGATACAGGCGCTTTATTGTGGTTAACCACAACAATGGCAAGAGTTGAGTCGGTTTTGAATGCAGTTGCCGTAACGTTATTTGCAGGTTTGAAATTAACAGCCACCCTATATGCACCCGGCCTGATGAATTTGGAAAAGTGGGACAAAACATATCCCTTGTCGGTAATATTTCCGGCATCGTCAATCAATCCGTAAAACCTTCGGATATACCAATACACCCATGCGCTCATGCGGGCATCCATACAGGTGTTTATTTCATCGGCCATTTCCATGGCAAGCGACCAGGTATTTACTGCCGGCGATGAACTTCCGAAAAGATGTTCGGTCATCCAGATTTCTTTTCCTTTTTCGTAAGCCAGCGGATAATAGAAATTTGCCTTTGGCGTGCCATATAGATGGGTTCCGAGTATATCAATGTGCGAATTGGCCACTGAGTCTTTTAAAAGCGGATCGATCATTGAGCGGACATAGCCAAGCGACTCGGGGGCAATTACCCTGGTGTTCAGATTTTTAGCGTAATCGCGCACAAAAGTCAGCATTTGCTGGGGCGTCCACCATGTCCAGCTATGCCAGTCGGGTTCGTTCTGTACCGAAATAGCATATAGCGGAACACCATTGTTTTTCAGGTAATTGATAAAACTATTCAAGTGATCGACATATGCTCCATAATATTGTGGCAGCAGCACATAATCGGTTCCATGTTCGGTTGTTCGCAAAACCTCGCGCATATAGGCCGGAGGGTTCCATGGCGAAGCAAAAACAATAGCCCCCTGACTTATGGCATATTGGGCAATAGGCACCTCGTTGCCCCAACCACTCGGATTATGGTCGATAAACATTCTGAAAATGCTCAGTCCTATCTCGCCCGGTGCGTTACTGAAAGCTTTCTCCTGCATGTCGCGCGTTAATTGCTGCCCTGTCCACGAATTGATATGTATCCCGCCAAAACCCCGAATAATCTGATGTTGGATGCCCATATCAATAGTTACAGTTTGTGCCGTAGAAGAATGACCCAGAATTATAATTACGCTCGTTAATGTCAGGAATAGATTTCTCTTAAAAAGTACCATTATTTTAACTTTAAACCCTCAGGCATTTAATGAATTGAAATATAAAAAATTTATAAAACTTAAAAATACGAAACGGGGCTTTTTGGCTCTTACATTTTCCGATAATCAGTCTTTAATTTCAGATAATTTTCCATCAATTTTTATTAATAAAGTAACTATGCAGTGTTATTATTGCGTTGTTTTGATCCGATTTACCCGGATTTTGAGACAATGAAGTGAATCAATATTCTGCTCTGATTTTGAGTATTTCGAGCATCTTGTTTCCATAACGTTTTCCAATTTTGCGATAACCTTCGGCTGTAAAATGTAAACCATCGGGCATACCGGGGCATCCATCCGATGATATGATATGGGCATTGGGTATAGCCGAAGGCAACTGGGCGATAAACTGGTTGAACGCGGCACATTTGCCATCAAATTCGGCACTCAGCAGTTCGCCGGCAAGTAATGGAATTTCACGCGGATTGAGGTTTAAATCGGCGATCAGGTTATTGTAAATATCTTTCACTTTTTTTGTCCAAAGGCTGTCGTTTGGGTTTGATTCGCCCTGATGCAACAGAATCCCTTTGATCACGCCATCTTTTTGAGCCAATCTGGCCAGTTCAACAAGGCGCCCATATGGATTTCCCCCGTAATTGTTTATCCAGCCTTTCATCCATCCCGGCGCAGTTTCAACGTATGATGCATAGTTATCTTTATCGAACAACTCGATCCGGCAGCCACCCACGGAGACGTTAATCACTCCTACCCGGATATTTTCCGGTAGGTTTTCGATGAGGGTGCGGCCAAAATAATCGGCTGGCGAGATTCCCGACCGGCAATCACACAACGGAGGAGTAGCGGTGTACCATTTTCCCATTTCCCTCCCAAGTTGCGGGCAGTCCATTGTACTCATTACCCTGAAACGGGCATCAACCGAAGAGTCCTGTACCTCGGCCCTGGCTGCGCCGGCCATATTCGATTGGCCGAAACAGAGATAAATATGGAAATCGGGGTCTTGCGCAGAACCTGATATCCCTATGGATAATAGTCCGGCAATAATGAAAAGCTTAATTAATGATTTCATTTTGATGATGCTTTAAATTGTGGTTTAATTAAACTCCACCTTAAACACGGTAGCCAATTCGTCCATATCAGATGTACCGGGAGTGTGAATGGTCAATACATCGCCAGCGTGCGACCACTTTAGTTCTACTCCGCTACCTACAACAGAAACCCTCCTGATATCCGACCTGTTAATATAATGGATTTCCACATCGGTATTCGGTTCGGGTAAGCCAAGCATGTAAACAAACAGATTTTTCTGGTCATTCGAAACTGCAAAACGAATGTCGTTATGGTTATAATCCATGGTGGCTGATTGTCCACCGAAGTGACCGGGTTCAAATTCGGCAATTCCATAACCAAATTTTGTATAGGCACGTGTCTGGTAAACAGCTTCTTCGTGCTTTTTAATCCAATCGCCGATTGCAAGCAATACTTCTCTTTGCGCATCGGGAATAATGCCATTGGCCATCGGTGAAATATTTAGCAATACGATTCCGCGCTTGCTCCACACATCGATCATGTTCCGGATAATAAGGGCCGGATTTTTATAACTCTGTCCCTTTGTATAACTCCAGCTGCCATAACTGATGGTTATATCGGTGAGCCAGTAATCGTCCGACAGGTCGGTTTTTCCTCCCTGTTCTATATCGAGGATGCCCACATTGGCGGGAAGGTCTTCCTGTTTGTAGTTTACAATGGGTTCCTGCCCGCGCGATACGGCAGTATTAAAATGATGGGCCACCATTTTTTTCAGATAGTTTTCAGGAATTATATCGAGCCATGAATCGAACCATATCATATCAGGGGCATATTCATCAACCACTTCTTTAATCTGGTTCAGCCAATAGTCATAAAATTCGTCTTCAGGCATATTGCCATAGAGTAGTCTGAGTTTCGGGTCGGTAGTAGAGGTTATATAATCGGGGTGATACGGATAATGACTATCCCAACCCGGATCGGGAGTATTCTGAGCCCATTGCGCAGTATCGTTGGCATATCTCTGAAGCAGCCTTTCGTGGTGAAAAGTAGCAATCGTATGCATGTTGCGTTTTCTTAGTTCGGAAAACAATTCGCCAAGAACATCCCTTTTGGGCCCCATGTCTTTTGCATTCCACGGATTTATTTTGCTACCCCACATGGCAAAACCGTCGTGGTGCTGAGCAACAAGGCCGGCAAACCTGGCACCCGTTCTGGCAAACAGGTCGGCCCATTCAGCAGGGTCAAAATGCTCGGCAGTAAACAAGGGTATAAAATCGTGGTAGTTGAATTCGCTAAGCGGGCCAAAGTTTTTCTTATGAAATTCATAAACGGTTCCACCCCAGCTTGTCCGTCCGGGAGTGTACATCCACCGTGGGTACCACTCGTTGTCGTATGCTGGCACACTATATGGCCCCCAGTGAAAATAGATGCCCAGTTTTGCATCCTTAAACCACTCGGGTTCCCTGTTGATGGTTGCCAGCGATTCCCAGCTCTCTTCAAAAGTAACCTTTGTTTTATCCGCATTCCGCGAACGATTCTGGTAAGAAATGGTGACTACGAGTAGGCTAAATACAAAAAAGCCTAAAATAAATACTCTTTTCATATCTTCGATTTTAAAGTTGAATTCCACTGTTTTCAATCCGTAAATAATCAAACGAAACATCGAATGGCGTAGGGGGTTTGGTAGTATCGGAATTAAACCAGAAGGTACTTTTCATGTACTGTGAAACAATACCGTCGCAAACAACCAATCCTGCACGGATATCTTTCAGAAGCATATCGACGGTGCCCAGTAACACGTATTTGTTGCCATCGAACGAGTAATAGGCTGTGTACTTGCTCCCATTCTTCATTAATTTCAGGTACAATGGGTTATTATTGGTTATTTCGTCCCTGAGGTTGAAACTGGCCATCGATTTGGTGATCCCGTTTTCTTCCATGATCAGGTCGATGGTGCCCGGCTGGGTCTCGGGAGCAGTGCGATTGCCACCCCTGCTGGTTTTAACAACCGCC
>CAZMDP010000034.1:0-9489 GCA_964565015.1 uncultured Prolixibacteraceae bacterium
AAATAGCAATAAATGGTTAATCCTCAATTGGAAAAATCTTTTTCAGCAGACCCTACTTTATTTCTGGTTCTTTTTTTAAGCTTTGTTTTCAAGTAAAAGGAAATCCTTAATGTTCATCCACCTGATTCCTTTCCTCGATGTTTCAAATCCTTTGTCGAGGGATAATACATATTTCGGAAAATGATCGTTGATAGGTTCAAGGGCTCCATATTCCCGGTCAATTACTTTGCCATCATTCAAGGTGGTGCAAACCTGGATATAAATTTTATAATTGCCTTTGCCTGCAATAAAATCAACTTCCCTGTCCATTTGCTTCCCAATATGCAATTGATAGCCATTTGCTTTCATTTCAAGCATAATAATATTCTCTAGAATTCCGGGCAAATATTCTGGCAAAAATCCCGTTAGGGAATTTTTGATACCCACATCATTAAAAAAATATTTTTCGAAAGTTTCAAGTATTCTTCTGCCTTTAATATCAAATCTTTGAATTTTTTCCACCAGAAGTGCTTCAACACAGTATTGAATATAATTCTGGACAGTATCAACCGCCATTTTGAGGCGTTGAGATTTTAAAAAATCACTGATACTTTTTGAAGAAGTAATATTGCCGCAATTATCGGCCAGATATACCGAAATCCTTTCAAGAAGGGATACATCACGGATATTATAACGCATTACAATGTCCTTCAAAAATATGGTGCTATAAACCGAAGTAATGTATTGGCGAATGGAGGATTCATCACGGTTAAAAAAATGTATTCCCGGGAATCCGCCAAACCTCATGAAATCTGTAAAATGATCAACATTTCCTTCGGTTGAATTATACTGTTCCACCATCTGAAGATATTCCCTGAAGGAAAATGTGCCAATTCTGAACTCTACATAACGGCCTGAAAGCAATGTGGCCAGTTCGGAAGACAAAAGCCTCGCATTGGATCCGGTTATAAAGATGTCATATTGGTTACTGGCAAAAAGCGATGTTATAGCCCTTTCCCATTCTTCGATTTCCTGAATCTCATCAATAAATAAATAAGTGACTTTTCCTTTTGGTGCCTTTTTTAACTCCACATACCTGTGAAGCTCCCTGTATGTGCGGATTTCATCAAATTCAAACAACTCTTTGTTGATGTAGATGATTTCATTGTGGTTAACTCCACTGCAATTAAGATCATCAATAATCTGGCTCATCAATGTGCTTTTACCGCATCGCCTGATCCCGGATATAACTTTTACAACGGGTTTCCCGAAAAATGGCCTGATGTTGTTTAAATAATAATGTCGTAAAATCATATTTTTACTTATAGTCTAATGATTCACAAATATATAAAATTGTTTCGACTATATCCTAATCTTTTAAATATTTTATAACTTATATCGAATGTGTCTGCAATAATTATTTACTAATTACTTCTTAGAAAGTTTATGCCATACCCGACTGAATGACATATTCGGGCAGGGAGGCACAGATTAATAACCGAAAGAATGAATGCCACAGATTCACAGATTTTTTAATTAGGGAATGCTTCGGATTGATATCTGAGTAAGATTATGCCACACCCGCCTTAATGACGGAGTCGGGCATGGATTAACAGATTAATTTCCTGAAAGATGAATAGCCACAGATTCACAGATTATTAGCTCATAATTTGGGTGCAAGAGTTACGATTAGAGCAAAACATGGAATGCAGAGCATTAATTACCAGGGGCCTCCACTCTCCCCAATCCCTTTGCAGCGAATTGGACAATCTTTATCCTTTAACCTTTTGCCTTTCAATCTGTGAATCTGTGGCGAATTTATTCTTGTATTTACCTGTATATCTGCGACATATATTTATTCGTGAAAATATTGCAAAAATAATTCACAATTTCACCAGGGAACTATTGCTTTTTGGTGTATTATTTATGTATAACAACAGGAATGAAAAAAACTCCGATCCCAAACAGAACCGGAGTTTATATGTATTTATTTATTTATCAGCAGGTTATACCGGCAGCGGGTAACCTTTGAGTTTTTCGAGGTTACGGGCAATTTCCGATTCAGGGTATTCATAATCGGAAAGTTGGCCGCTCATATATTTGTCGTACCCAACGAGGTCCATCAGTCCATGGCCGCTGAAATTGAAAAGGATTACCTTTTCCTTGCCTTCTTCTTTGGCTTTTTTGGCTTCGCGTATGGCCGAAGCAATGGCATGGGTTGTTTCGGGCGCCGGAATAATACCTTCGGTACGGGCAAACAGCATCCCTGCTTCGAAACATTCGCTCTGGTGGATGGCCTGTGCTTCCATGAGCCCATCTTTCAGGGCGGCGCTCACCAATGGCGCCATGCCATGATAACGAAGCCCACCGGCATGAATTGGCGCGGGTATAAAAGTATGTCCCAGACTGTACATTGGCAGCAGCGGAGTCATTTCGGCCACGTCGCCATGATCGTAAATAAAGGGCGCTTTTGTTAAGGTCGGGCATGAGAAAGGCTCTGCTCCAATAATCTGGATGTTGGCTCCATTCACCTTTTCGTAGATAAACGGGAAGGAAAGTCCTGCAAAATTACTTCCTCCACCACAGCAGCCGATAACTACATCGGGGTTTTTAATGCCCACTTTGGCAAGCTGTTTTTTGGCTTCGAGACCGATAATAGTCTGATGGAGCATAACATGGTTCAATACAGAACCCAGTGAGTAGCGGGTTTCGCCGGTTGGGTCGGTAACTGCAGCCTCAATGGCTTCACTGATGGCGATTCCGAGGCTACCCGGCGTGTCGGGATATTTCTCGAGGATGTTGCGACCGGCTTGTGTCTCTGTACTTGGACTTGCAACACAGGTACCACCCCATGTTTGCATCATCATCTTTCGGAAAGGCTTTTGGTCGAAACTCACGCGCACCATAAATACTTTACATTCGAGGCCAATATGGGCACAGGCATACGAAAGGGCACTCCCCCACTGTCCGGCGCCGGTTTCGGTGGTGAGCCGCTTAATACCGAATTGCTTATTGTACCAGGCCTGCGCAACGGCGGTATTGGGTTTGTGGCTACCAGCCGGTGAAACACTCTCGTTTTTGTAGAAAATCTTTGCCGGGGTACCCAGGGCTTCTTCAAGTTCGTATGCACGTACCAAAGGGCTTGGGCGCCACTGAACCAGTATTTCAATAATTGGCTCCGGAATATCGATCCATCGCTGTTGGCTCACTTCCTGTTCGATCAGGTTCATGGGGAATACCGGTGCCAGCATTTCGGGCGTAACCGGTTTCCCGTCGGGCCCCAAAGGTGGATTCATCGGGCTTAACAGGTCGGGGGTAAGGTTATACCACTGTCGGGGCATTTCAGATTCTTCAAGAAAAATTTTCTTTTGTCGTGTCATAATCAATCTATTTTAGTTTAACCAAATAATATTTCCAATCAAAAAAGAGGGACTTGCTGCGTAAACAACAAATCCCTCTTTCCAGACAGTTTAATTACAGGTAAATCGTTTACGCCGGCAACATATATCTGTGCCAGCGCCACCAATTCCAACTGTTTAAACCCGATTTCATTTCTGTCATAATGTTATCGGGCTCAAAAGTAATTATTATTCTAAATCGTGCAAGTGTAAATTTTTGATCGAAATTAATTTAAACTGCTTCTAAACTATAAGTAAAAATCTGGTTTATCCAACGGTTTGATAAAACTCAAATTAGAATACGCAGTGTATGTAATTGAATTTGGCACTTATTTGGAACGTTCGGATTTTTTTCAATGTGCTGTTGGGTTAGAATATTTTTCTACCAATCTTCTGGCGTTATGCGCCTTAAAATGATGGCTTAAAATGTTAAAAGGTACCAGGTATATGCTACAACAATTTTATCTGCTCTCTGAATTACATTTCAACCCATGCCTTTAGCAGGTCACAACCAATTAACCTACGCCTAAGGCAGGTCACAGCCAATAAACCAATTAACAAATCAACCAATCAACCAATTAACTAAACAACCCCACGCCTATAGCAGGACACTACCAATCAACGAATTAACGAATTAACGAATTAACGAATCAACGAATCAACGAATCAACCCACCCCTGTGGCGGGGCACGGCAAATTAACCTACGTCTATGGCGGGCCACATCAAATAAATCATCAAATAAAACCCTCGCCAAAAGTCAGGGCATGACAAAGATAACTTTTTTACACCTCTACCCCTGCCTTTGCTAATGCTTCCTTCAGGTCGGTCCCTGGCAAATAGTGCAATACCTGCATCCCGGTTTGCCCGGCCATTATTATATTCTGTTCCAGGTCATCAACAAAGAGGGTTTCAACGGGATTTACCCCTGCCATGGCAATAACCTTAAGATAACCAGACAACAATGGTTTTCGGTCGTTGATTTCATGCGAATAGAAGGTTTTCTCAAAAAGCGTTTCCCACCCGATATTATGATGTGCTAAAAATTCATTGGTAAAATGCGGTATATGAATGGCGTTTGTGTTGCTATACAGAAACAATCGATACTTTCCGGCCAATCTTTGAAGAAGGGTTACTTTTATTGCAGGCACCTGCTTCAGCATTGAACACCAGGCTGTGTCGATCTCCGGGTCGGAAAGCGATGGGTTGCAAAGCAATTGCCTGATGCGTTCCCTGAATCCGGCGGGGGAAATTTCGCCGGTTTCGAAAGCGATAAACACCGGGTCGCTGAGAAAATGACGGAGGTCATTTATTTTTCCATTGCTGTTAAAATGCTGAAAAGCCCTGAGTGGCGATTCAAAATCCAGATCAAGCAATACACCGCCCAAATCGAAAATTATATTTTTGATCATACTTCTAATTATTTCGTTTTCGAAATTCAGAATGAACCTTCTCTGCAATTCGTTCGATCATTTGCTGCAAAGATTCTCCTGGGTTAGGTTTCGAGTGTTTTAGCCCGTCTTCAAACATATCGAGTAAAAAATCATACCGCTTAAAAATTGTTATCAGATTTTCACGGTTTCCGGTTTCCCAATATTTACCCTCATCAGTCATTTCGAAATCGATCAGGTACCTTTTACTAATGTGCCTGAATATCTCTATTATTAACATATGGATATCAGGGCCGGCAAATTGTGTTTTGGTAAATAAACTGTATAGGAAAACCTGGTTTTCATCGTCGTTTTTGTTTCCGAAAAACTGTAATTGTGCCGGTCCGCTCATTTTTCCATTCGAGAGAAAAGTAAACCAAAGAGGTTCACTTTCGGGTGGCGAAATAGCTATTCCATAAATCTTTTCGTCATAATCATCAGGAAAGGGAATCTGAGGAAATTCCCTTTCGAAAATTTGGTATTCCCATTTAAACACATCTGCAAACTCCCTGCATTCCGCAATTAAGTTTTCCAAAGATGTATCCGGATTAAAACGACCTTTGTAATATACAGTCAACCCCATAACAGAAAAATATTATTGAAAACAAGTATTCCGGCTTATGAAAATTCAGTGTTAAAATTAAGAATTTCAACAGGTAACAGAATTTTCAGATTTTAAAAAACTTTGTGCCCTTTGTGTCTTCGTGGGAAAAATCCATGTAAAAAGATGCCACAAAGACACGAAGATCACTAAGAAATACAATTATTTCTGACTAATACTGCTCAACTCAAGTATCAATCAACTACCGAAAATGTTGCAGTCAAGATTTCTTTAAACTTCCTCAGATTTTTTAGGTTCATCCGATTTGGCAATCTCTGCCATGGTTTTCCCTTTCAGGTAGTCGGGTAGTTCCATGCCGGCCATTTTAAAAAACTCTTCGAAAGGAGGAATGGCACCGAGCATTCCGGAAAGGAAATTGGCCGTAGCCGGTTTTCCGTCTTTTCCGCCGCCCATATTGTCCCAAACGGTAATTTTATCGATTTTCAGGTTCTTGATAGCCTCGACCTGTGTACGTACCAACTCTGGCAGTTTATCGGCAATCATCAGCATAACTGCGCTGCGCGAATCGTCGCCGGCCGCTTTCATCAACTGGTGGTAACCTTCGGCCTGTTTGCTGAGGATTTCATAAATACCTTTTGCCTCAGCCTCCATTTTCATAAATATGGCATCGGCTTCACCTTTGGCGTGGCGGCGGGTTTGCTCGGCAAGGGCTTCGGCTGCAATTTCCACTCGTTGTTTATCAATTTCGGCCGGTATAATCACGTTGGCTGTCTGGGTTGCCTTATCGCGGAAAGCGCGGGCAGTTTCGGCCTCTTTTTCGGCGGCATACGCTTCTTCCAAAGCCCTGGCCTGTGATACTTTTTCGGCTGCAACAGCAAGCCTTTCGGCTTCGGCCTCTTTTTCACGGCGGTCGGCATTCGAGTTGGCCATTACAATTTTTGCCGCGTTTTCGCCCTCAACGGCAATGGCATCGGCTTTTGCCACCTCTATACGTTGTTCCTTAATTGCCTGAGCCTCACCGATAGAGCCATCGCGGTTCTTTTCGGCTACGCTCTTTTTGGCATCATTTATGGCTTTAGCAGCAGCTTCTTTTCCCAACGCATCAATATAACCCGACTCATCGTTTATGTCGGTTACGTTTACGTTGATCAGCTTAAGGCCGATTTTTTTCAGTTCGGCTTCTACGTTCGACGAAACGGCCGCCAGGAATTTATCGCGGTTGCTGTTTATTTCCTCAATATCCATGGTAGCTACCACCAGCCTAAGTTGCCCGAAGATAATATCTTTGGCCAGGTTGCTGATATCGGTGATGCTCAGCCCCAAAAGCCTTTCGGCGGCATTGGTCATTACCCCTTCTTCGGTAGAAATCCCCACAGTAAACCTCGAAGGCACATCAACCCTGATGTTTTGCTTACTGAGGGCTTTAGTCAGGTTGATTTCGATGGAAAAAGGTGTCAGGTCGAGAAAAGCGTAGTCCTGTATTACGGGCCAGATAAAAGCAGCTCCACCATGAATACATTTGGCCGAACGGGATTCGGCATCGCCACCTTTGCCAACTTTTCCGTAAACCACCAATATACGGTCAGAAGGACATCGTTTATACCGTTTGAAAAACGATACAAGCAGGATAAAAACAAACAGTGCCGCCAGTGCGACTACCAGAATTACATATTCTCCCATAGCTTTGATTTTTATATTCCCTTTTGAGGGGGATGGTTAATGTATTGAATTAGTATCGTTTTATTGAGGGTATAACACTATTTCACCAACAATATATCGCCTTTGAGCACTTCAACAACTTCGACCACCTGGCCGGTTTTAAATCCGATTTCGTTATCGGTCATGGCGTCGAGGGTTTGCAATCCCTGTACTTTAATCTGGATTTGTCCTGTACCTGAACGGTTACCCGGGATGGGAAGATAAACCGTTCCGGTCTTCCCGATGGCATTTTTCATTTTTAGGGTGCCATCGTCGGTAAGCCTGCCCATAAACCAGATAAGGCCTGCCATAATGGTCATCATAATCAATCCGGCTATAACGGCAATCAATGTGGAAACGGGAACACTCATTCCGGCATTCAGGCATGCAATACCTGTCCATCCGAAAATAGTAAAAAAAGCAATCAGGTTTTTCAGGGTCAGAAACTGAAAGGCAATGCCGGTATCTGAGTCGATGGCGGCGTCGCTATCGCCGGTTGCGTCAGACTCGCTGAAGTCGCTGCCGGTAAAAGTCATAATCAGTTGAAAGAGAAACAAAAGCGTGAAGGGTATTGCAACTACCCAATAGATTTTCAGTGGCAGCGAATGGGCGGCCCACCAGGTTGAAATAGTCAGCATATCAATTTGTTTTAGTTGGCTCAAAGTACGATATTTTTTGGTTACGTTAAACAAAATATTTACAGAAAATAACTATCAAAAGGGAAATTTTTATTTGAGCGTAATGCATATCTTGGGTAGTTTCATGTATTGAAGACTCTTAATTTTGTTTTCAATTCAAAAAGTATCATGAGCAGTTTTCAGTTTCATTCATCGATATGGCTAACACCCACAGAGCCATTGCTTCCGGAAGTAATCGACCAGCGTTACCTTCCTTTCGAAAGCCGAACCTTCATCATCAGAAACCTCGAAGGGGCATGTTATGCAATACGTGAAATGGTGGTGCGCGGAGCGCCATTGATCGGGGTTACGGCTGCATACGGCATGTATGTTTCAGTACTTGATTGCCGGCGTAAAGAGGTTAAGCAGAAATTGACCGAGGCCCGGAATGCACTGAATGCTACAAGACCTACTGCCGTGAATCTTTTTAACGCCACCAGACGGATGATGGATGCTTTCAGCCGATTGCCCGAAGGAAGTGATATTTTGGGACAATTGCTATACGAAGCAAACCAGATCAAACAGGAAGAAGTTGATGCATGTCGAAGAATCGGGGAATATGGGCTGACTTTGATTGAGGAACTCAACCGGAAGAAAAATGGGAAAACCATTAACATCCTCACCCACTGCAATGCGGGTTGGCTTGCCTGCGTGGAATGGGGCACCGCACTTGCACCTGTATATATGGCCCATCAAAAAGGGATTCCTGTTCATGTTTGGGTTGACGAAACCAGGCCCCGAAATCAGGGTGCAAGGCTTACCGCTTTTGAACTTGGACAGGCGGGCGTACCGCATACCGTTATCCCCGATAATACAGGGGGCCATCTTATGCATCACGGCAAAGTGGATATGGTTATTGTGGGCAGCGACCGTACCACCCGAAACGGCGATGTGGCCAATAAAATTGGCACTTATCTGAAAGCCCTTGCCGCCGCCGACAATGGGATTCCGTTCTATGTAGCCCTGCCGGTTTCAACTTTCGATCCGGATGTAACCGATGGAATTAAAAACATCCCTATCGAAGAGAGGGATGCATCGGAAGTAGAATGCATTGAAGGATGGAACGGCAGAAATATCGAAAAGGTGAAACTCATCCCTGAAGGTTCCAGGGTTGCCAATTACGGATTCGATATAACCCCCGCCCGGTTGGTTACTGCACTTATTACTGACAGGGGAATTATTAAGCCTGATACAGATAGTATTGCCCGGCTTTTTAATTCTTGATATACATATGTGAAACCGCTAATGCGACCGACTATTCCTAAAATATTACCCGGCAGAGATTAACTTTTCCCTGAACATTTTAATCAGGTTAATGTTTCTGATAATGAACAGATTGACTGTTTCGGATATTAAACTGTACCGTTATGAAAGTTTTTCTTACTTCATTATTGATTTTAATCCTTTTCCCGTTTTACAGTATTTCTCAGCAGGATACTACCAGTGCCAGGGCATTGCTCGATGAACTTCTGATGATAGATTCCCCGGAAACTTCGTTGCTGCCCCAAAGGATTATGCCAACGCAACGCCTGCTCTGGGGAGAGAAAGGGCTTATGCGCAATTTTAACCGGTTTGAGCTGACCCCCGAAAACCGTGAAAGGGAACTGAACCTTCGCCGAAATATGCTTGGCGCCCACCAGGTTATTGGTTTTGTAACATTAGGGGGTATGGTGGCTCAGGGTATTGTGGGTTCGAAACTCTATAACGGAAACTATGACCTTATAAAAACACATGAAATGCTTGCCAC
>CAZMDP010000035.1:0-9420 GCA_964565015.1 uncultured Prolixibacteraceae bacterium
ATGTTTATAGAAAACCACCACCCCTAAAAACTACCACGTTGATTGAAAAACAAACGTTGATATTATACATTCTTTCCAAAAAACACAAAAATCGTCATGATCTCCCTACCGTTTTTATTAAAAATGATTGAACCTTTTACACTCATCTTTTTTTAATATGGGAAATACAAAAAATCTGAAACATGGCATTTACATTACAAATAGGACAGAAAGCCCCCGATTTTACCCTTCCTGCAACCGATGGAAACACTTACTCGCTTGCCGGATTCAACGACCCATATCTGGTTGTATTTTTTACCTGCAACCATTGCCCTTATGTAATTGGCAGCGATGAGGTAACCCGGCAAACAGCCGAAAAATATGCCGAAAAAGGTGTGAAATTTATCGGGATCAACTCTAACAGCAAAAACACCTATCCTGAAGATGATTTCCCCCACATGGTAGAGCGAATGCGCGTGTATAAATTCCCCTGGTTATACCTTTACGACGAATCTCAGGAAGTTGCTTTAGCATATGGTGCATTACGTACGCCCCATTTTTATGTATTCGACAGCGAACGCAAGTTGGTTTACACCGGTAGGGGTGTCGACAGTCCGCGCGATGTTTCGAAAATGACCGTTAACGACCTCGATAGGGCTTTGGATGAACTGACATCAGGCAAGCCTATCTCGGTGCCGGTTACCAACCCGATTGGCTGCAATGTTAAATGGGATGGAAAAGATAAACACTGGATGCCAGCCGATGCATGCGACCTGGTTTAGTAACTCAGGTTATTTATCAGGAAGAATTTTATTGAGGTTAATTATCGGGAAGTCAAATTTAACGGCTTACTTGCCTGATGGAATTTGAATTTCAAGGTCTTTGCAAATCTTTTCAACTATAAATTGTTTCACTTCCCTGTGTCGGGGAACAGTTGAAATCTTTTGTGTAAAAGGATTTAGATAGATGCTATGGTTTCCACCTTCCCTTATCAGGTAACATCCATATTTTGTCAGTGTTTGATAAGTTTTGCACGCTTCATTCTGATAACTGAAGAGTTTCACGGATGCTTTTAGCGTTTATTGCAATGTTTTTTTCGACAATAACCTATTGGTTTCCAACACCATGTTAATCGCCTCAAGTAAGTTCGCCTTTGCTTCCTCCAGAGTCTCCCCCTGAGAGTTTGCTCCCGGGATTTCTTCCACATAGGCTGAATACCCCCCTTGCGGATCTTCCACATAAACGGCAGCGAAGGGGAAATTATAAGGATTCATACCATGAATTTTCTTTCAAATATACCAAAAAGTGAAGACATAATTAGTTAAACAACCTGATTCCAAAGAAGATTGTCCGTGGTTTTGCCGGGCCGTAAACAAATCCGCTGTCGCGGTTTTTCCCTCTGTCGAAATTGTTCTGATAATCGTTGAGCATATTCGATATGCCCCCAAAAAGCTCAATGCTTGAATCGATTCGCGGGAAATCAAACCGGTAAGAAAGTTTGGAATTTATATCCCATGTGGAGGGTGAATTGAAAAGCTCATCAAACTCAGGGGTTCCTGTATCGAGAGGAACGCCATAGTGTGGAATTTTCATGGTTCCGGTATAAATCCCCGAAAGCGATGCTTCGAAAGGGCCGCGGGGCATAAACCTCATGGTGAAATACCCGTAAGAATCGGGGGTGCGGAGGTATTCTTTAACGCCGGGAAGCTGACTTGACCATTGTACCGGTTCGCTGAAAAGACTTTTCTGCAAAGTTATCCCCGATTCGAGCTGAAAGCGTTGATTATAATTCCACCTGGCTTCAAATGTGCCACCATATACATTGCTCCGATTACCGTTGCGTTTTTCCATAATCGAATTTCCGTTCTCGTCAACCGATACTTCTTCAAGAATAAATGCATTGTTAAGACGGGTCATAAACCCTTCGAGGGTAAACCCAACAATATAATATTCGGTAGCATGGTCGAAATTCCAGGATGCGCTTAAACTTTGCGAACGTTCTTCCTGTAAGTCGGAAGAGAGCTCAATACGTTGAATACCGCCTCCGGCAAAGGCTATGTGCATATCGGCATCGAAAGCCTGCGGCGCCCTGAACCCGGTTGACCAGCTTAACCTCATCTGCGATTTGAAATCGGGCCTGAAAAGCACCGAAACCCGCGGGTTGAATAAAAATCTTTCAACAAAATTGTGGTAATCGCCCCTTAATCCGGTGAGGAGTGTAAAACTCCGGTTGATTGTCCAGTCGCTCTGCGCAAATATTCCCAAATTGCGCGTTTCCTGGTCAATCAGATAATCGTAGGCGTCAATCCGGTCGAGTACCTTGTCAAAATTTAGTTCCGCCCCAAAAGTGAGCATATTTACACCGCCCCAGAAACCGGTCATCCGGTGGTTATACTGGTTCCCTATCTGAAAGGTATGGTTTCTCGAATCGCCATAGGGCGGGTTTGCATAGTAAAGAGTAAGTTCTTCGTTGGTATCAGGGGCTATACCTGTAAAATGGTCGCGCACGGTATGTTGACCGGCAGCAAAAATTATCCAGGAATCCTGGTTATTGCGGGTCAATATCTCATAATCGACACCTCCCATCAGAATTTTATGGGTACGCTCTTCCGACTGCAAGGCAAGATAGGCTGGCTGTGAAATGGCATCGCCGCCCCGGCGGTATTCGTACATACTCGAAAAGTTTACCTCCAGTTTATGGCTAGGGCGCGGTTTAAAAAATGAATTCAGGCCAAATGAATTGTTGCTCAGCTTCGGTAACTCCGAGAACCCGTCTCCGTTATGATCGTATGCCTCACGCTGCCGGTGCGTAGTATAGAGCGACATGCCCGAATTCCGCTTTTGCGACAATACAGTAAGGGTTCCGTTCATATTGTAATCCATTGCCCCACCATTTATCGATGACCCTGATGTGGTCAACTCATAAGCGCTGCGTTCCGGAATTTTTGTAATGATATTCACCGTTCCGCCAATTGCGCTTGAACCATACAATGCCGATGCCCCGCCACGAACCACCTCTATCCTTTCGACCATCTGCGCTGGCAGTTGTTCAAGTCCGTACAATCCCGTAAGTGGGCTGATTACCGGGCGGTTGTTGATCAGTATCTGGCTGTATGCTCCGCCCAGTCCGTTCATACGAAGCTGTGTATAGTTACAGGTCTGGCAATCGACCTCCATTCTCAGTCCAGGCTGAAAATTCAATATGTCTGAAACTGTATTTGCAGCAACCGACTGAATTGCTTTTGCATCCATTACATTGACAATAACTGCGCTTTCGGTTTGCCGCTTAAAAGTCCTTGTTCCGGTAACCACAACCTCATCAACCCTGAGAACATCGGCTTCCATTTCAAAATTTACTTCAAGGGTCGTTCCGGGAACGAGTTTTACACTTTTCTTTTGAATTTTGTACCCGATCGTTCGGGCAACCAGATCGAACTCTCCGGCTGGCAGGTCAACCATCATGTAATGTCCGGTTACATCGGTGGTGGTTCCAATCTGTGTACCATCGAGATAAATATTTACGAACGGAAGGTGTTCGCCGTTTGAAACCACATGCCCTACCACAACTATGTCCTGTGCATTTAAAGCGGGAATAATCCAGTTAAAGAATATTGCAAAAATTATAAACCTGTTAATCTTCATCACTTTGAATATTTTCGACATATATGATTTCTGTTTTGTAACAATATTCAAAAAAATTTGTTTCTGGCCAAATTCATGTGCATAGTTGATCCTCCCCTTAACATTTCCTTTATTAACCAACTTTTTTTTCGAAATTTGCGCGCTCATACCGGTTTTCATTCTGTTCGGGGCAATTGAATATGCTTAAACGATTTACTCAAGTATTTAAATATGCCGTACAGGCGTCACTTCCGCAAGGAATTAAAACATCTGTCTGGTTACTGAAATTAACGGTACCGGTTGCCTTTGGGGTTTTTCTGCTCGATTATTCAGGATTTCTTGCTTTTCTGGCCAAACAAACTGAGCCGGTTTTTGCTCTTTTCGGACTTTCGGGAAATGCGGCTATAATACTGATTACAAGTTTTTTTACCAATATCTATTCAGTCATTGCCGTAATGGCCACCCTCGATATGCCCGTACGTGAGGGATTGATACTGGCCAATATGTGCCTGATTGCCCATGCCCTGATTGTAGAGTCGGGTATCCAGCGAAAGACCGGTTCGTCGGCCGGGCGCATGGTAGCAGTGAGGTTATCGGCCAGTTTTCTGGCGGCATGGGTTCTTAACCTGATTATGCCCCAGTTTGAGGGGACAATAAGGGCCGGTGCAACTATTACCCGCGAAGGTTTCTGGCCCGATTTTCTGATCTGGCTCAAATCCATCGGGGTTACCTCCATAAAAATTGTTGTGCTGGTAAACCTTCTGCTTATCCTACAGAAAACGCTCCATGAGCTCGGGATACTCAAATGGCTTGTAAAACCGGTTTATCCGCTTTTATGGGTTTTGGGCTTACCGCGAAATACGGGCTTCCTTTGGATTGTTGCCAACATGTTAGGCCTTTCTTATGGTGGCGCTGTAATGATCAGCCAATCGTCAGAGGGTAACCTTTCGGGGAAGGATGCCGACCTACTCAACCACCATATTGCCATTTCGCATTCGCAGTTTGAAGATACTTTGCTGTTTGCCGCTATGGGTTTCAGTATTCCCTGGCTGATGCTGCCACGCTTTCTGTTTGCTGTTGTGTATGTATGGATCCGCCGGGTTGAAATAACTTTCCGCAAAAGGCCCACCCGATGATAAACCACCTATTTTGGTTCTGTGAGAGCCTCCTCTTCAGGGCGTTCAATAACCTGCATGGTCATCCTTAAAATTTTCTGACCGGTTGGGTCGTTCGATGTTGCTGTTACCGTGCGGTTCATACTTTGTACGCGCTGGGCAAGCCTGAACCTGATTTTAATAACCGCTGTGTCGCCTTGCATTACCGGTGCTTTTGTCCAGTCGGCTATGTGTGTTCCGCAACAACCCCTTACATTAGAAACAATTAAAGGCTCATTTCCGGTATTGGTAAAATGGATGTCAATATTGAACTCTTTCAGTTCATCAACATATACCGTTCCCAGATCGAGCCGGTTATCATCCACAAGATATTGAAAACGTGGTCCATTTGCTGACGCATTAAACAGTGTTTCGCCTCTTACCTGATCAGCAAATAATCCGATAATAAAAATCAGTATTAAAACAATTCCTCTTTTCATATTTTACGACATTAAGATCAATAAGCAAACGAAAATCGCTTCGAAATTTCGATTATCCGTAAAATACAAATTATTCCCATTAATCCAAAATATTGATTGACAAATGAGTGGGATTAATAACTGATTTTTAACTATTCAATGAATTCGCCATCATTATTTGCTTTTGTCTGTTTTGTTCAGGTCCGGATCCTCTTCGGCATTGAAAGAAAATACATCGGTTATAGGTACTTTAAAAAAATGAGCAATCCTGAAGGCAAGTTCAAGTGTCGGCGAATATTTTCCGTTTTCAATGGCCACTATGGTTTGCCGGGTAACCCCGGTTTTATCGGCAAGTTCTTGCTGCGTAACCTCGCCCGCTAAGAACCGTAGCTTCCTGATGTTGTTGCTTATTAGACATTTTCGCATATTTAAACGCCCTTTCTGTAAAAGTAAATCTTCGAAATATCGGAAACAATACCTGAAGCGAATCCAAACAATATCAGACAAACGAACATCACAAACGGTTTCAAACCGATTGCCTGAGAACCCAAAGCCA
Source organism: uncultured Prolixibacteraceae bacterium (assembly GCA_964565015.1). Taxonomy (GTDB): domain Bacteria; phylum Bacteroidota; class Bacteroidia; order Bacteroidales; family Prolixibacteraceae; genus UBA1413. The sequence continues at coordinate 5,730 of CAZMDP010000035.1, forward strand.
AAAAGAACCCGAAATAAATATCCAGTGCGAAACGCGGATCGATTTCAGTTCGATCAGTTTATCCATTTCATCCGTTTTATCGGGCAAGTCTTCTTTGGTAACAATCTTATTGATAATGGCAACTAAAATATTCATAACTATATGATTAACAATAACTACCGGGATCAGAATCAGGAATGCTTTGCCCCGGAAACTTAACTCGTTGATTATTTCGGGCGATACAGAAATGTATCTGTTGTACACATAGAGTGTACTGATTCCAGGAATCAGTATGGAGTTGACGAGCGATAATATGCTCATTTTTTCCTGGTTCGACATGTTTTCTTTCACGGCTAATACTTTTAATGATGTAAAATTATTTTGATACAATGATAATTACATTTTACACATTGACAAATATTTTTTACATTTAGGCTTAAAAAAAATTATTTCCTTTTGATAAAATGTTTCGAATCGCCCCATTCGTTGTATCCTATTTCGCTGCCTGCCAAATGAATTCGGGCTTCGAGGCAGTTGTGGCATAGTTCGGCATCCTCATCAAGGCAGGGTTTATCCTCGTAAAGCAGGTAATCTTTACGATAAGCTGTAGGGGTTAGGTTGGGCATAATAATGTTTGCACCGATGGCGATAGCTTTTTCGCGTCCGGCTGGGTCTATGGCCTGAAGTGCTGTTGCAGCCGCAATATTGATATCGGGCATCAGTAAACGCAGCACAGCAATCATTCTGAGGGCAAGGTCGAAACGCTCTTCACGGGGCATCAGCAAATGGCGGTACTCATAAAGCGGGGTATCTTCATGCTCGATGTAAGGCCCCATCCCGCACATATCAATGTCTATTTGCTTGAAGAACAGCAGGTCGCCAGCAAGGTCGTCGTAGGTCTGGAACGGCAAACCAATCATAACGCCGGTGCCTACCTGGTAGCCGGTTTCGCGCAAAAAGCCCAAAGCTTCGAGGCGCCTTTCAAAAGAGTGAAAATCGTTATGAGGGTGTATTTTTTTGTACAGTTCACGGTTGGTAGACTCAATTCGAAGCAGGTAACGGTGCGCACCGCTATCGAACCATCGTTGGTAGGTCTCCTTCGATTGTTCGCCGCAGCTCAGGGTGATACCCAAACCATCGTTCGAAAGCTTTTTAATCCCTACAAGAAGCCTTACGATCCTTTTTACAAAGTCGGGAGATGAAACTTCGCCCGATTGCAGCACCACCGATCCAAAACCTTTTTCCCATGCAAACCGGCATGCATCATATACTTCATCGTCGGTAACATTGTAGCGCACAACATTCTGGTTGCTTTTCCTGATCCCGCAGTAGAGGCAATCTTTTGCACAAACATTCGAGAGTTCGATCAATCCCCTGAAATATACTTTATTGCCGAGCACGCTATCGCGAACTTCCCGTGCTTTTCGGAACAGTTCGTTCCTGGCTTCACCCTCCGCCTGCAGCATCGATATTATTTCAGTTTTATCCACTTTGTTACCGATTTTATTGCGCCAAAATACCAATTTTTTGAATTGCTGGACAACAGAGTTACACAATAGCAGAAACACTTTCAATAAAACATGTTTTATAACACCACATTTGTCAGGATATTTTATTGCAATTACGCATACCTTTGATGCCAAATCCTGCGGAGAGGCCGGAAGGCTGATATTAGGGAAGAATAAATATTTATTGTGATTTACGAATTTTGAATGACGATTTAGGTTTTGCTCCCGATTAAATCGGAGTTTTGTATTATCTCACATAAATGCGGGAAATGCAAATTCCCAATTCTGCAATATCTTCCCTGATCAGTGGTTTCCGCTGAAACTTCCGCAATAAATATTTTGGTATGAACAATCACGACAAACGTCTGGGGTTTGTAGGTATCATTATCGAAAACAGGGAAATTGCCGCGCCACTGGTGAACGCAGTACTTCACGATTATTCATCGTGCATATTGGCGCGTACTGGTTTACCCAATGCAAAAGCAACGGCCTCGGTAATAACCCTTGTGGTCGATATTACGACCGATCAATTGGGTGTCCTCACCGGAAAACTGGGAACTATTCCCGGGGTTAGTGTAAAATCAGGATTGGCAAAAAGATAAATCAAAATAATTATGTCAGTTTACACCGAAAATTTCATTCATGAAGCCAGGATATCCGAAATCCTGGAAGCCAATAAACGGGCCGACTCGGTAAGAGTGCGCGAGGTATTATCAAAGGCCCGCGAAATGAAAGGACTCGAAACCGATGAAGTTGCCGTTCTCACCGGAATAAGCGAACCTGCTCTGCTTCAGGAACTATTCGAAACGGCCAACTATCTGAAAGATACCATTTACGGCAAGCGCCTGGTAATTTTTGCCCCATTATATATCTCGAACCTTTGTGCCAACGAGTGTTTATATTGCGCTTTCAGGGCGACCAACAAAAGCCTGGTGAGGCGATCGCTTACACAGGATGAAATTGCCCACGAAATTGAAAACCTCATCAGCCAGGGACATAAGCGTGTTTTACTGGTAGCCGGCGAAAGTTATCCCAAAGAAGGACTCGACTATGTGCTGAAAGCCATACGAACCATTTATCGCACAAAGTCGGAGCATGGCGAAATCCGCAGGGTAAACGTGAACCTTGCCCCACTTGAGGTAGATGATTTCAGAAGGCTGAAGGCCGAAGGCATTGGCACTTACCAGATTTTCCAGGAAACCTACCACCGCGAAACCTATTCGAAAATGCACGTAGGCGGAAAAAAGAAAAACTACGACTACCGCGTAACCGCCCCCCACCGTGCTATGGAGGCCGGAATCGACGATATAGGAATTGGCGTTTTATTCGGGCTGTTCGATTACCGGTTCGAGCTATTGGCACTTATGCAGCACATCAGGGCGCTTGAAGCAGAATACGGCGTCGGTCCGCACACAATAAGCGTTCCACGTCTTGAACCTGCCTCAGGAAGTGATATAGCATCGCATCCACCCCATGCAGTTTCCGATGTCGATTTCCGTAAACTGGTAGCTATCCTGCGTTTAGCAGTTCCTTATACGGGAATTATCATGTCGACCCGCGAAACCGCACAGATGCGGCGCGATACCTTTGCACTTGGGGTCAGTCAGATTTCGGCAGGCAGCCGCACCAATCCGGGGGGCTATACCCACGAAACCGAAGAGGACGAGGCCAGCCAGTTCAGTCTGGGCGATCACCGTCCACTCGACGAAGTCATCCGCGATGTTGCTTCTATGGGCTACATTCCATCGTTCTGTACCGCATGTTACCGGCTTGGGCGCACGGGACGCGACTTTATGGACCTGGCTAAACCAGGCGATATCAAGCTGCATTGCGACCCCAATGCCCTGAGTACTTTCAGGGAATACCTGCGCAATTTTGCCTCGCCCGAAACCCGGGAAGTGGGCGACAAACTGATTGCCGAAACCATAGCAGGAATGAACGGAATTGCCCGCCAGCGCGCCGAAAAACTCATAAAAAGGGTTGATGCCGGACGGGACGATGTATATTGCTGATTGATAAAAAGATTAAAAGACGTAAGACTGATAGACACAGGATTTAAATTTTTCAGATTATGGATGAACGCACTGAATGTGACCTGTTAGGAAAACGGAAATTACCCATTGGCGCTCTTTGGGGAATCCATTCACTAAGGGCATTAGAAAACTTCCCGTTGATAAACCAAACCATTCATCCCGAATTAATTA